>JASHQP010000423.1 GCA_030039095.1 Streptosporangiaceae bacterium | reverse complement strand
ATTGTTTGATGACGGAACGTGAGACCCGGAGCGGGATGAGCCTGGCGGCGCTCAGGCTCGTGCTGAAGGGCGATCTGGCCTGCAACCAGGCGCCGCTGGACCGGCTGACCGTGGCCGTGTTCCGGCTCGGCCAGTACGCGATCACCAAGCCGGCGCCCGTGCGTGCTGCCTGGAGCATTCTCGATCTCGTCTACACCAGGCTGCTCATCGGCGCTGAACTGCCCCCGCAGGTGCGGTGTGGCCCGCGGCTCACGCTGCTGCACGCGGGCCGCGGCGTGATCCTGCACCCGGGCGTGCGGCTCGGTGCCGACGTGCGGATCTACCACCGGGTGACGATCGGCATCCGCGGGGCTCCGCCGCCGCCGGTCCTGGGGGACCGGGTGTATGTCGGCACCGGGGCAGCGATCCTCGGCCCGGTGACGGTGGGAGACGGCGCCAGGGTCGGCGCGGGCGCGGTCGTGACCAAGGACGTGCCGGCCGGCTTTACGGCCCGCGGCGTCCCGGCCGTCATGGTTGCTCCCGGCATGGCAGCAGACGCCCCGAATGCCTGACCGGCCCGGCGGTGGCTGGCTTGCCGCGGAGGCGGCAGCGGCCGGCCTGGCCTTCGGCGCGCTGCTGGAGTGGGCGAGCACGGCTCTCGTCGGAAGCTTCCGGCCGCAGGAACTGGCCGATCCCTACTGGCGCGGCGTGCCCTGGCTGCGCACCGACACCTCCGGCTTCGCTGCCTTCATCGTTGCCGCGATATGCGTGCTGACCAGCGAGTACCTGCGGCTGCGGCGCCGGCGGGCGGCAGCGGCCGAAGGAACGGCGCCGCCGCACGTGGCGGTGCCCGGCGAGGTGGCACTGCTCGCGATGGCGGCATCCGAGACCGTGGCGGTCCTGGCCACCGGGCTGTTCATCTACCTGTCGGTGA
The DNA here is from genome assembly GCA_030039095.1 of Streptosporangiaceae bacterium. Next base: position 2,406 of record JASHQP010000423.1, on the reverse strand, counting down.
ACGCGGTCACGCATCACTTCACGCTGCAGATCCAGGCGACTCACCTGCTGTCGTGGCCGACGGAGGGCACGCTGCGGGTGGTGGCGCTGCTGCTGTGCGTCGTCTCCTTCGGCCTGTTCCGCTACCTGCGGCCGGGGATCGTGGCCGGCCGCGCGTCGCCTGCGCCGTCCCGGCCGGGCCAGTCCCGGTAGCGCCACAGACCCTGGATGAAGCCCAGGTCGTCGCAGGTCTCCTGGGCGAGCTGCAGGTAGGCGTCGAGCGCGCAGCGCGCCTGCCGCTGGGCGAACGCGGCCCGCAGCCCCGCCGGGTAGAACAGGTGCGGTGCGGCGGTCGCGGCGACGGCAAGGGCCGGGCGGCGGACGGAAAGCGCCAGCAGCGCCAGCACGATCACCGGCACCGGGAAGAACACCGGGCCGGTGTCCGGCCACTTGCGGTACATCATGGCCGAGCCGCGGCCATAGGCACGCCTGCGGCGCAGCGTGTCGCGCAGCGAGGACGTGAAGTGGTGCCGGGCGCGCGCTCCGGGCACGAAGACCAGGCGCTGCCGCGGGAAGGCACGCCGCAGCCGCCAGCACAGGTCCTCGTCTTCCGAGCCGAACCGGATCCGCTCGTCGAACCCGCCGACCTCCAGGAATTCCTGCCGCCGCACCGACATGTTCGCGCTGGCGAAGGACAGCACGTCCCGCCGGGCGCCGCGCTGTGGCCGCGCCCACTGCCGCCGGAGGTAGGCACCGAGCCGGTACCCGAGGCTGCTGCTCGTCGCGAGCTCCAGTTCCTGCGGTTCGAGCGGGTTGTGCCGGGTGAGGTAGCCGAGCATGATCCCGGGCTCTCCGGCCGGCACCAGCGGGCCGCCCACCGCGACGACGTCGTCGCCGTAGCCGGCCAGGAGTTGCTCCGCCCAGCGCGGCTCGGGCTCACAGTCGTCATCGAGGAACGCCACGACGGGCGCCGAAGCCGCCTGCGCGCCGGTGTTACGCGCCGCCGATACTCCGCGGTTGTCGGGATGGCGGATCACCAGGGCGCCGTGCCATCCGGCCACTTCGCTCGTGGCGTCGGTCGAGCCGTCGTCGACCACGATCACTTCCGTGCTGGACCGGATCGTCTGCTCGCCGAGCGCGCGAAGGCAGCGGCCGACGCCGGCCGCCCCGTTCAGGGAGCACAGAACGACGCTCAGTCTCGCCAACGGACGCTTCCCCCGTGTGATCGCCCGGTTCCCCAGTGTCACCGCCCGGACATGTCCGAGGATACTGGTGCAGGTAGTGGAACTGGGTTTTGGGTCTTAGGTTTACGGGGGTAAGCGTGAGAGATGCCGGTTTTGGGGGGAATGCGGGGGGCTCGCCCCCCGCAGGTATGCTGATCTGCCTTGATTTCGAGGGGTCGTACGGCATGCCGCACGACGCGCCGTACGACCTGCACGCGGCCGCCCGCGCGATCCTCGACGTTCTGGCCCGCTACCAGGCCCGGGCTGTCTTCTTCGTCGTGGGCCGGATGGTCGAGGAGCATCCCGAGGTCGTGCAGGCGCTCGCGGACGCCGGTCACGAGATCGGGCTGCACGGATACGACCACGACGACCTGGCCAGCTACGACCAGTACCGGCTGGACAGGCTGGGCGACGACCTGGCCAGAACCGGGTCGCTGGTGGAGCGGATCGCGGGGGCGCGGCCGCGGTGCTTCCGCGCGCCGTACCTGCTGACGCCGAATTTCTACCGCCCGGAGGTCTCCGCGCTGCTGCGCGCCAACGGCTATCACTGGGTGTCGAATCAGGAGGTGCGGTACCCGGCCGAGTTGCTCCGCCCGGACCGGTTCCCGCTGAGAGCCGCCTTCCGGCCGGGACCGGGCATGCTGCCGGGACTGGTCCGCAGCCGGCTGGCCCTGGCCCTGCTCAACGCGGGCCTCGTGGCGCGGGAGGACTTCCTCGGCTCGCCGGCTCGCCGGCTGTCCTGGCTGCTCGGCGGGCGTGCCCCGTTCGAGCGCGCCGGGCTGCTCGAGGTTCCGCTGTATGCCCCGCTCGACTGCGACCTGCTGGGCCTGCCCCGGCCGCAGGACGACACGCCGCCGGAGTTGCTCGGCTACGCCAGGGCGGTGCTCCGGGCCACGGCGGTGGCACCGGGTGCCATGGCGATGGCCACGTTCCACGACTGGATCGTCAGCGGCGGCAACCGGCTGGTGCTCCTGGACGACGTGCTCGCCGCCGCGACCGACGCCGGGGTGGACGTCTCCGCTAGCGCCGCCAGCCCGTACTGGCTGCCCGCCGTGGCGTGACCGGACCGGGAGCGGGCCGGCTCTCCGGCCGGCGCCGCCAGAGGGCGGCGAGGCCCGCGAGCCGGCCGGTGAAGTAGGCGGTCAGCATCGCGCTGTCGACGGCGATGGCGGGCAGCACCCGGTTCCACTGCGACCAGGGAGTCT
>JASHQP010000422.1 GCA_030039095.1 Streptosporangiaceae bacterium | reverse complement strand
CTCGACGAGGCGCTGGCGCTGCCCACCGACTTCTCGGCGCGGATCGCGCGCAACACCCAGCTCCTGCTCCAGCAGGAGTCCGGCACCTGCCGGGTCATCGACCCCTGGGGCGGCAGCGCCTACCTCGAGCGGCTCACCTATGAGCTCGCCCGCCGGGCCTGGACGCACATCGAGGAGGTCGAGGCCGCCGGCGGCATGGCGCGCGCGATCGAGGAGGGCATCCCGAAGCTGCGCGTCGAGGAGGCCGCCGCCCGCACCCAGGCCCGGATCGACTCCGGCCGGCAGCCGGTGATCGGCGTCAACAAGTACCCGGTCATGGGCGGCGACGACATCGAGGTGCTGAAGATCGACAACCGGTCCGTGCGGGCCCAGCAGATCGGCAAGCTACGGCGGCTCCGCGAGGAACGCGACCCGGTCGCCTGGCAGGCCGCGCTCGACCGGCTGACCGCCGCCGCGGCCCGGCCGGCGAGGGCGGCCGGGGAGGTGAGCGGGGGCAGCGACGAGGACAACCTGCTGGCGCTCGCCATCGACGCGGCCCGGGCGAAGGCCACGGTGGGAGAGATCTCCGATGCCCTGGAGAAGGTGTACGGCCGCTACACCGGGCACATCCGTACGATCAGCGGTGTGTACCGAGAGGAGTCCGGCACCACGGCCGGGATCGAGCGCGTGCGCACCGCGGCCGCGGCCTTCGAGCGGGCCGAGGGGCGCCGGCCGCGGATCCTGGTGGCCAAGATGGGACAGGACGGCCACGACCGCGGCCAGAAGGTCATCGCCAGCGCGTTCGCCGATCTCGGCTTCGACGTGGACGTCGGGCCGCTGTTCCAGACGCCCGAAGAGGTCGCCCGGCAGGCCATCGAGGCCGATGTCCACATCGTCGGCGTGTCGTCGCTGGCCGCCGGCCACCTCTCCCTGGTGCCGGCTCTCGAGACGGCCCTGGCGGACGCCGGCCGCGGCGACATCATGGTGGTGGTGGGGGGCGTCATCCCGCCGCAGGACTTCGACGAGCTGCGCGCGGCCGGCGCGGCAGCGATCTTCTCACCGGGTACCGTCATCCCCGACGCGGCCTACGCGCTGCTCACCGAACTGGCCGCCCGGCACGAATAGGCTCGCGTGGTGACAGACTCGCCGGACGTCGCCCGCTACGCGGATCCGGTCCTGGCCGGATCCCGGGCGGGCATCGCGCGCGCGATCACGCTGGTGGAATCGAGCCGCGCCGACCACCGGCTCCTGGCTCAGCGTGTGCTGACCCGGCTGCTGCCGCACGCGGACGACGCCGTGCGCGTCGCCGTCACCGGCGTCCCCGGCGTGGGCAAGTCGACCTTCATCAACGTTCTCGGCGGCATGCTCATCGACCGCGGGCACCGTGTCGCCGTGCTGGCGGTCGACCCGTCGTCCACTCGCAGCGGCGGCAGCATCCTCGGCGACAAGACCCGCATGACCAGGCTCGCCAGCGACCCCAGCGCGTTCGTGCGCCCCTCGCCCACGGCCGGCACCATGGGCGGCGTGGCCCGGGCGACCCGGGAATCACTGGTCGTCATGGCCGCCGCCGGCTACGACATCCTCCTGGTAGAGACCGTCGGGGTCGGCCAGTCCGAGACCCTCGTGGCGGAGATGACCGACACCTTCCTGCTGCTGGCGCTGGCCCGCGCCGGCGACCAGCTCCAGGGGATCAAGAAGGGCGTCCTGGAGCTGGCCGACGTCGTCGCGGTGAACAAGGCCGATGGGCCGCACGCCGCCGACGCCCGCCGGGCCGCCCGTGACCTGGCCGGAGCGCTGCGCCTGCTCGGCCGGCCCGCGGACGGGTGGTCCACCCCGGTCGTCACCTGCAGCGCCGCCACCGGCGACGGGCTCGCCGAGGTGTGGGACCTGGTCGACAAGCATGGCCGGATGCTCCGCGACAGCGGAGAACTGGGCCGCCGGCGCCGCGACCAGAGGGTCACCTGGATGTGGTCGCTGGTCCGGGACGAGCTCCTGGATCGCCTGCGCGACAGCCACGACCTGCAGGCAATCACCCCGGACCTGGAGGCCGGCGTCCGGGCCGGCACCATCACCCCCGGCCTCGCCGCCCAGCAACTCGTCGCCGCGTTCCTGCCCGAGCGCCAGTGAGGCCGCTGGTGCTCCCGGGTGGGCCCAGGACGCGGCAGCGCTGGCGCCGCCCTCCCGTCCGTGAGCCGCGGCTGATGGCTGGACGAGGGAGACAGAGCCATGCAAACGACCGTGCTGGGATACTCGCGGATCGGCGCGCAGCGCGAGCTGAAGAAGGTAACCGAGGCATTCTGGGCCGGCCGCAGCTCGGCCGCCGACCTGGAGGCGACGGCCGCCGGCCTGCGGCGGCAGACGTTCCAGACGCTGCGCGACGCCGGGCTGACCGGCATCCCGTCGAGCACGTTCTCGCTGTACGACCACGTGCTGGACACCGCCGTGATGGTCAACGCCGTACCGGAGCGGTTCGCAGGAACTGGAGGCGCTGCGCCGTGCCTATCACCGGCTCGGATCGCTGGACGAACGGCCCGCGCTGCTGGTGAGCACGTATTTCGGGGAGATCGGCGACGCGCTGGGGGTGCTGGCGGCCAGCCCGGCAGAGGCGATCGGCCTGGACCTCGTGGCCGGGCCCGGCAACCGGGAGGCGCTGGCGCGAATCGGCGGGATCGGCGGCAAGACCCTCTCGGCGCTATCAGCGCGCTGGATGCGGACGTGACCAGCGTCGAGGCAGCCCGTTCCCGGATGGAGTTCATCGCCGACCTGACCGCGGCCGGGTTCGAGCGCGGCATCGGCCCCGGCGTGTGGGACATCCACTCGCCCCGGGTGCCGAGTGTCGCCGAGATGACCGAGGCACTGTCCCTCGCGGTGAAGACCGTCGAGCCCGGCAGGCTGTGGGTCAACCCCGACTGCGGCCTGAAGACCCGCGGTTACGCCGAGACCGAACCAGCGCTGCGCAACCTGGTCGCGGCCGCCAGCGAGGTACGCGGCATCATGGCCGGGTAGCCGGCTCGACACGACACGCCGACACGACATGTGGTGCTAGGTCTTGCGGGCTCACCCACATATGGTGTTCCTCGCAGCTGGTTCCGCGAGTTCTCCAGGTTCGCGGAGGCAAGAGGGAACCCGGTGTGATTCCGGGACTGCCCCGCAGCGGTGAGCGGGAACGACAGCCGTCCGGGGCCGCGCGAGCGTGCGCGGCGCCGACAGCACTGGGCACTCGGCCTGGGAAGCGGCGGCCAGTAGGAAGCGCGTGTGCAGCGCTGTGCCCGTGAGTCCGAAGACCTGCCAGCGCGCCGCGCGCGAGGGGTGCGCGGCGGCTCCGGCCGCGCGGGACGGCCGACGGGCCCGGTGACCTGCTGCCAGCAGGCCGTGGTCTGTCGCATGTCCGCGTGATCGGCGCCGTGGGGAAGCGAGCTCGCGAGGAGAGAGCAGATGACGGTCACCGAGGCCAGGCCCGCACAGGTGCGCATGCAGGTTCGCAAGCGCAACGGGGATGCCGAGCCGGTCGATGTGAACAAGATTGTCCGCGCCGTCGAGCGGTGCGCGGGCGGGCTGGACGAGGTCGACCCGATGCGGGTGGCGACGAAGACGATCAGCGGCCTGTACGACGGCGCGACCACCGCCGAGCTGGACCGGCTGTCGATCCAGACGGCCGCGGAGATGACCGGCGAGGAGCCGCAGTACTCGCGGCTGGCCGGCCGGCTGCTGGCCGGCTACATCGGCAAGGAGGTGCGCGGGCAGGGCATCGCGTCGTTCAGCCAGTCGGTCGCGCTCGGCCAGGCCGAGGGGCTCATCAACGACACCACGGCCCGGTTCGTCAAGGACAACGCGCGCAAGCTGGACGACGCCGTCAACCCCGACGCCGACCTCGACTTCGAGTACTTCGGCATCAAGACGGTCTACGACCGGTACCTGCTGCGGCACCCCTCCACCCGGATGGTCATCGAGACCCCGCAGTACTTCCTGCTGCGGGTGGCGTGCGGGCTGTCGCAGACCCCGGCCGACGCCGTCGCGTTCTACCGGCTGATGTCCTCGCTGGCCTATCTGCCCAGCTCGCCCACGCTGTTCAACTCCGGCACGAGCCATCCGCAGATGTCCTCCTGCTTCCTGGTCGACTCCCCTCGCGACGATCTCGACTCGATCTACGCCCGGTACGCGCAGGTCGCGCAGCTGAGCAAGTTCTCCGGCGGGATCGGGATCTCGTGGTCGCGGGTGCGCTCCCGTGGTGCGCTGATCCGCGGCACGAACGGCAAGTCCAACGGCATCGTCCCGTTCCTGCGCACGCTGGACGCGTCGGTCGCGGCGGTGAACCAGGGTGGCCGGCGCAAGGGAGCCGCCTGCGCCTACCTGGAGCCGTGGCACCCCGACATCGAGGAGTTCCTCGAGCTGCGCGACAACACGGGTGAGGACGCCCGGCGCACGCACAACCTGAACCTCGCCAACTGGCTCCCGGACGAGTTCATGCG
>JASHQP010000421.1 GCA_030039095.1 Streptosporangiaceae bacterium | reverse complement strand
GCCCGGGCCGATGATCCGGCTCGACTCGATGACCACGGGCGCGTCAAGGTCGTCCCGCTCGTCGAACAGCGCGCTCGGGTCGATGGCCCGGCTCGCCTCGGCGAACGCGCGCCGGGAGCGCGGCCCGCTCTGCAGCCTGCCCGCCTGCGGCTGCGGGGCGCCCGGCTCCGGGAGCGGGCCGGCGTTCGTGATCAGCTCGAGCGGCGCCCCGCCGCCGCGGGACAGCTAGCCGGCGACGAACGGGCGCCGGTGCATGGCAGCGTTCAGTACCGCGGGAAGGACCGAGGCGTAGTCCCGTTCCGCGCTAGCTCCCTGGCGGCCGTCGGCCAGGATCGCCTGAACCCGGTACCACGGTCCTGCCGCGCCGCTGCCAATGCCGGACGTTGCCCCCATATCGCGTGCATATCAGCCGGCGAGCCAGGCTGCCACCGGTTGCACCGGATACACGGGTGGCGACTACCCGCCGTGCGGCACCGTCCTGCGGCGACTCCGGGGCTGCCGTCCCGGCCGGCCGACCGGGGCGTGGGAGCGTTCTCAGCTACGCAGCGTTGTCAGCGGTACATGCCTGTCGCGAAAGCGACGACCGCCGTACAGTAAGTCGCATGGTGGGCGGGATGTCCTCGGCTGTGCCAGGCGATGACGCGAAGGCACCCGGCGATCGCAGGCCCCGGGACGGCGCCGCGCCAACGGCCGATCAGCTCGGGACGATCGGCCAGCTCCGGGCGTCGCATCAGGACCGGGACCGCGTCGTCGAGGTGCTGCGGGTGGCCGCGGGAGACGGCCGGCTCACCGCCGAAGAACTCGACCAGCGGCTGGAGGCGGCGCTGACCGCGCGCACGTACGCCGACCTGGCCGTGCTCACCACCGATTTGCCCGGCCCCGCCGAGCCGGCGGCCGGCGCTCCCGCCCCCGCGCCCAGCGCGGCCTTCCCCGAGCCCAAGGACGTGGCCCGCATCGAGTGCGGCAGCGGCAGCGCCAAGCGGGACGGCCGCTGGATGGTGCCGCGCCGGATGGACGTCCGGGTGAGCAGCGGCGCCGTCAAGCTGGACTTCACCGAAGCGGTAATCTCCCAGCCGTCGCTGCAGATCGGCGCCGAGGTGCGCAGCGGGCGGCTGATCCTGATCACGAAGCCCGGCATCGCGGTGGATGCCGACGACGTCGAGGTCCGCAGCGGCCGCGTCCAGGTCATGCAGCCGTGGGGCAGCGACGCGCCGGTCAGCCTGCGCATCGTGGTAAACGGCAAGATCGGCAGCGGCCGGCTGATGGCCCGGCCGCGGCGACGCACATTCTGGCAGTGGCTGACCGGCCGGCGACCGGCCTGGGCCGCGGCGCCCCACTGATCAGATCCGCAGCACGAGCCCGTCCGAGGCGATCTCGAACCGGACCTGGTCGCGGTGGGCGAGCATGTCGGCCGACATGTGCGTGAGCACCATCCGGCGGCATCCCAGCCGGTCGTGATGCTTCGCGAGGTCCGTGTGCCTGAGGTGGTACGGGACGTTCTTGTCGAGGTAGTAGGCCTCGGCGATCAGCAGATCCGCCCCGGCCGCGACGTCGACGAGCGCTTCGGTCCAGGCCGTGTCGCCGGTGTAGCCGATCACCTTGCCGGCGATGGTGAGCCTCAGCGAGAGCGCGGGCCCTTCCGGGCCGCTCGGGTGATCGGCGGCGAAGCCGACGGCGCGCACGCCCGCCGCGGTGGCCGCGGAAACACCGTCGGGCGCCAGCTCGGCGACGTCGAGCCGGAACCTTCGCGCCACCGAGGAGGAACCAGGGAACATGCACTCCATGAGCTCCGGCAGCCGCCGGGCGATCCCCGGCGGCCCGATCACGGTCAGCGGCTCGGCCCGGCGGGCGAACTGAGCGTCCAGGATCAGGAACGGGAGCCCGCCGAAGTGATCGCCGTGCAGGTGGGACACGAACACGGCGGCCACCTCGCCGGGGTCGAGTCCGCTGCGCCGCAGCGCGCTCAGCGAGGTCGCACCGCAGTCGAGCAGCACCGGCGGCGCACCGCCCGGGCCCCTCAGGTGAATGCAGGCCTGGTACCGGCCGCCGCTGCCGAAGGCGTCGCCCGAGCCAGCGAACGTCACCGTGACCTGTGCGGCATCCGGGAAGCTCATGGGACCATTCTGGGGCCCGGGGCAGCATGGCAGACTCCCGGGCGTGGACGAAGCCAGGCCCCGAGTGGTCGTCACCCACTGGGTACACCCCGACGTCACCGATTACCTGGGCGGTTTCTGCGACCCGGTGCTGCCGAGCGCGGACCAGGGCGTCTGGCCGATGGAGCGGGTCGCCGAGGCAACGGCCGACGCGGCTGGCCTGATCGTCTCCATGGCCGACCGCGTCGACGACGCGTTCCTGCACCATTGCCCGAGGCTCCGGGTCGTCAGCGCGACGCTCAAGGGATACGACAACTTCGACGTGGACGCGTGCACCGCGCGCGGGATCTGGCTGACCATCCTGCCGGACCTGCTGACCGCGCCCGCCGCCGAGCTGACCGCGGGCCTGGTCATCGGGATCATGCGGCGGGCAGCCGAGGGCGATCGCTACGTCCGCGAGGGCTCGTTCGACGGCTGGCGCCCGCGCTTCTACGGCGCCACGCTGCGCGGCGCCACCACCGGGATCGTGGGCATGGGCGAGGTCGGGCAGGCGCTGGCCGCGCTGCTGGCGCCGTTCGGGACCCGGATCGTCTACCACGACGCCCGCGGGCTGCCCGCGGCGGCCGAGCAGCGGCTGAAGGCAGCCCGGCTGAGCCTGCCCGACCTGCTCGCAGGCTGCGATGTGGTCGTCGTAGCAGTCCCGCTGACATCCGGAACGCGCCGCATGGTTGGCCGGTCTGAGCTGCAGCTGATGCGGCCGGGGGCGTTCCTGGTGAACGTGGGCCGCGGGTCGGTCGTCGACGAGGAGGCGGTCGCCGACGCGCTGGAGAGCGGCAGGCTGGCTGGTTTCTCCGCCGACGTGTTCGCCATGGAGGACTGGGCCCTGCCGGGCCACCCGGCGTCGATCCCGGCCCGGCTGCTGGCCCACCCCAGGACGCTGTTCACGCCGCATCTGGGCTCGGCCGTTGACGAGGTGCGGCTGGAGATGTCGCTGGCGGCGGCCCGCCAGGTGCGGCAGGTCTTCGACGGCCAGCGTCCCGATCACGCGGTCAATGAGCCGCGAATGACCGGGCGCGAGCCGCCGGGCTAACGGCAACGCAGGTGCCGGTGCCGATCGCGAGCCCGGCGAAGGGGATGACCGCCTGCATCGTGCTGCGGGACCATCCTCTGGCCGACGGCGACGCCGGGCCAGCGATCCAGATAACAAGGCAGAGGCGGCGGCCTGCCGAAGCGATCTGGCGGCGTCCGACTCCGTCGTCAAGGTCAAGGCGGGCGAATCGCTCACCGAGGTGCGGGCGCTGGAGGCCCTGCTCCTGCCGTCGGCGGACAACGCCCGCATTCGCCGACATCGTGGCCATGCCTGCGGCCACGCTGCCGGTCGCGGGAACGGTGGAGAACTTCGACTACGACGTGGGCCGCGACGGCGCTGGCCTGCCCGCGGCCGGGCCGGGCATAGTCTGGCGGTTGAGCCGCTTCTGAGAGCGGCGACGGCCGGACTCGCCGGGTAGTGTGACTGCGGTGGTTCTGCCACAGAAGCACTGATGCGCTGACAGCCGAACAGGATTCAGACGGGAGACAGCACCGTGCCGCTGGCCTCCATCCCCAGCCCCCCGGCCAACGGCATCCACCTCGGCCCGCTGTTCATCCACGTGTACGGGCTGATGTACGTGATCGGCATCAGCCTGGCCATCTACATCACCATCCGCCGGTGGACCGCGGCGGGCGGCGACCGGTCGCTGGTCTACGACGTGGCGGTGTGGGGGGTGCCGGCCGGGATCGTGGGCGGCCGGATCTACTTCGACCTCACCACGCCGTTCGACATGCCGGACCACTGGTGGGGGCCGTTCGCGGTGTGGGACGGCGGGCTCGGCATCTGGGGCGGCGTCGCCCTGGCGGCGCTGGTCGGCGCGTGGCGGGTGCGCCGGGCGGGAGCCAGCGTCGGCGTGTTCATGAACGCCGTCGCCCCCGCCCTGCTCGTCGCCCAGGCCATCGGCCGCATCGGCAACTACTTCAACCAGGAGCTGTTCGGCAAGCCGAGCAGCCTGCCCTGGGCGGTGCAGATCAGCTACGCGGCGCGGGCCAACTCCGGAATGCCGGCCGCCGATCTGAAGTACACCACGTTCCAGCCGTCGTTCCTGTACGAGCTGATCTTCGACCTTGCGCTGGCCGCCGCGCTGGTCTGGCTCGGCCACCACCGGCACATCCGGCCGCAGGGCCTGTTCGCGCTGTACGTGGCCGGGTACTCCGGCTACCGGATCTTCGAGGAGACGATCCGGATCGACTCCTCCGCCTACTTCCTCGGGCTCCGGCTGAATTTCTTCGTCGCGATCGTGATGACCGCGGCCGGCCTGGCCTGGTTCGCGATCGTGCAGACCCGCGGCGGGCCGGAACCCGAGGCCCAGCCCCGGCCGGGCCCGGCTGCTGGTGTCGGCGCGGGCGCCGACACCAGCACGGCGGCCGACACCAGC
>JASHQP010000420.1 GCA_030039095.1 Streptosporangiaceae bacterium | reverse complement strand
CACCGACGTCGGCGACCCGGACTCCGCGCAGGCCATGGCAGCGTTCGCGGCGGACGAGCTCGGCGGCGTCGACTTCCTGGTGAACAACGCGGCGATCTACGGCCAGATGCAGTTCGACCTGCTGCTGTCGGTGGACTGGGACTATTACAAGAAGTTCGTCGGCGTGAACCTGGACGGCGCGCTCGCCTGCACCAGGGCCTGCTACCAGCACATGGTGCGGCGCGGCGGCGGCGCGATCGTGAACCAGTCGTCCACGGCCGCCTGGGTGTACTCGAGCTTCTACGGGCTCGCGAAGGCCGGGATCAACGCGCTGACCCAGCAGCTTGCGCACGAGCTCGGCGGCATGGGAATCCGGGTCAACGCGATCGCGCCAGGGCCGACGGACACCCAGGCCACCAGGACCGTGGTGGGCGGCATGACCGACCCGATCGTGGCGGCGATGGCCATCAAGCGGCTGGGCCAGCCCGCGGACCTCGTGGGTGCGTGCCTGTTCCTGCTGTCGGACGAGGCCGCCTGGATCACCGGGCAGATCGTCAACGTCGACGGCGGCCAGGTGTTCCGCTCGTGAGGGGAGACAGCGCTACGGGCGCGGCGGCCGGGGCGGGCCGGGCTGCGGGCGAGATAGCCGGGGCAGGCGAGGTGGTCGGGTTCATCGGGCTCGGCCAGATCGGCGCGCCGATGGCGGCGCGGCTGGCCGGCTGGCCGGGCGGCCTGATCGTGCACGACGCCCGGCCGGACGCGATGGCGCCGCTGGCCGGCGCGGGCGCCACGACCGCGGGCAGCGTCGCCGAGGTGGCCGCCGTCGCGGAGATCATCTCGGTGATGGTCCGCGACGACGCCCAGGTCCAGGACGTGGTGCGGGCGGTTGCGCAGACGGCAGCCGACCGGCGGGCTGGGCAACGGGACCGCGCTTGCCGGCAAGAGCAAGGGCACCGGCGGGTGATCGTCGCCGTGCACGCCACGACCGGCCCCGACACCGCCGCCGAGCTCGCGGCGGAGGTGGCCGGAACCGGCGTCGAGGTGGTGGACGCCCCGGTCAGCGGCGGGTTCATGGGCGCGCAGTCCGGCCGGCTCGCGGTCATGGTCGGCGGCTCACGCGACGCCTACGAGCGCTGCCGCGAGCCGTTCGGGTGCTGGGCGGACCTGATCATGCACATGGGGCCGGCCGGCGCCGGGACCCGGGCCAAGCTGGCCCGAAACCTGCTGCACTTCGCCTCGTTCACCGCCGCGGCCGAGGCGCAGCGGCTCGCCGAGGCGGCCGGGGTCGACCTGCGCAAGCTCGCCAAGGTGGTGCGGCACTCCGACGCGGTCACCGGCGGCCCTGGGATGATCATGCTGCGGCCGACGACCGCGCCGCTGGACGCCGGTGACCCGCTGCGGGAGATCCTGGAGAACGTCCGGGCGCTGGGCGAGAAGGACCTGTCCCTGGCGCTCCAGCTCGGGGCGGACCTGGGCGTGGACCTGCCGATGGCGCGGCTCGCGCTCGCCAGCTTCGCCGCAGGGCTCGGCCTCCCGGACACGAAGCCCCCCGGCACAGAGCCCCCCGGCACAAGGGAGCCGGCCCGGTGACCGACCGGCGCCAGCGCGGGCTGGACAAGATGAGCGAGGTCTACGGCTGGGACGTGCGGGACGGCCCCGGCGACTTCTTCGGCATCACCGTGGACCACCTGTTCGCCGAGATCTGGACCCGGCCGGGCCTGTCCATGCGGGACCGGCGGCTGCTGCTTCTCGGCCTGCTGACCGGCCAGGGCCAGCAGGATGTCGCCGACATCCAGATCGGCGCCGCGCTGCGTACCGGCGAGCTGAGCCCGGACGAGCTGCGCGAGATCGCGATCTTCCTGACCCACTACGCGGGCTGGCCCGCGGGCGCCCGGCTCAGCATGCAGGTCGAGAAGCTCGCCGGCGAGCACGCCCGGGCGCAGCGGCGCGATCCGGAACCGGACAGCTGAGGCCTACCAGGGAGCGCCCATGCGGCACGGCGTCGTGTTGTTCACCAGCGACCGCGGGATCACCCCGCCGCAGGCTGCCGCCGCGGCGGAAGCGGCCGGCTTCGGCTGCTTCTACGTCCCGGAGCACACCCACATCCCGGTCCGGCGCGACGCGGCGCACCCAAGCACCGGAACCGCCGAGCTTCCGGACGACCGCTACCTGCGCACGCTGGACCCGTGGGTGTCGCTGAGCATGGCCGCCGCTGTCACTCACGCGATCCGGCTCGGCACCGCGGTCGCGCTGCCCGCTGAGCACGACCCGATCACCCTGGCCAAGACCATCGCCACGCTCGACCATCTGTCCGGCGGCCGGGTCGAGCTCGGCGTGGGCTTCGGCTGGAACACCGACGAGCTCGGCGACCACGGGGTCCCGGCCCCCAGGCGGCGAACCGTGCTCGCCGAGCACCTGGCCGCGATGCGGGCGCTGTGGTCCCAGGAGGAGGCCAGCTACCGGGGCGAGTTCGTCAGCTTCGGCGCGTCGTGGGCATGGCCCAAGCCGGTGCAGCCACGGATCCCGGTCCTGGCCGGCGCGGGCGGCACCGAGAAGACCTTCCGCTGGATCGCACGCTGCGCCGATGGCTGGCTGACCACGCCCGTCGAGACCGGCCTCGACGGCAAGGTCGCGCTGCTGCACAAGATCTGGCGGGAGGCGGGCCGCGACGGCGAGCCCAGGGTCACGGCGCTCGCGGGCAAGGCGGACCCGGAACTGCTCGCGCACTGGGCCACGATCGGCGTGACCGACGTGGCGTTCGGCCTGCCGGACCGCCCGGCCGACGAGGTCATCGGGTACCTCGGCCGGCTGGCCGCGCGGCTGGGCCTGGGGGCCTGACGTGCCGCCC
>JASHQP010000419.1 GCA_030039095.1 Streptosporangiaceae bacterium | reverse complement strand
GGAGACGAAGGTCTCGTAGCTCTCCAGGCTGGCGGTGGCGACCCGGACTCGGTCGCCGCGCTGCACGCCGACGTGGTCGCGCGCACGCTACGGCCGCATCGCCAACATCGCCTCGAACACGTTCTTCGCCGGAACGCCGAACATGGCGGCCTACGTCGCAGCCAAGGGCGGCGTGGTCGGCTTCACCCGGGCGCTGGCCACGGAACCCGGTCACCCGGCGAAAAGGCGTTCCACCCGGGCCAGGGTCTCCCTGAAGTTGGGCTCGGACGTGGCCTCCCGCGCCTCCTCCGGCGTCAGCCAGCGCAGCGGCGCCTCCGGGTTCTCCGGCCTGGCCGCGTCCGGGTCCGCGGTGGCCAGGACGAACCGCAGGTCGGCGTGCTGGTGCGCTGGCTCGGTGGCCGACGCCGGGACGTTGACGACCGCGAGGTGCCGCAGCCGAGCGTCCGGCCACGGGCGCAGGTCGGTCAGCCCGGTCTCCTCGGCGGCCTCGCGCAGCGCGACCTCGAGCGGGTCGCTCTCGCCAGGGTCGCCGTGCCCGCCGACCTGCAGCCAGGCCTGCTGGCGCTTGTGCCAGCGCAGCAGCACCCGCCGCGTGGCCGGGTGCACGATCACCGCGGACCCGGTGACGTGCAGGGGCTCCGAGCGCAGCCACGGGTCCGGCATGTCGGCCGCGAGCGCGCGGACCCGTTCGAGGTCGGCGGTCTCGGCCTCGCCCTGCGGGCGGTAGAGGCCGAGCAGATCCAGCAACGGGCCGTTGGCTGCGGGCATGGCGAGGCATCACTCCGTGGCGTCGGGATGGGACATCAGGCTAGCGCCGACCCCGGCGGCTCCGGAGACTTGATCAGCTTCATCGTCAGATGGGAGTCGAGCTTGTCGAGCCCGGGCACGTCGCCCAGCCTGGTGGAGACGAAGGTCTCGTAGCTCTCCAGGCTGGCGGTGGCGACCCGGATCACGTAGTCGGGCAGCCCGAACATCCGGCGCACCTCGACGACGTCGTCGAGCGCGGCGATGGCGGCCTCGAAGGCCTCGAACGTCGCCCGGTCCTTGCGGGCGAGGTCGACGTTGACGAGCACCTCGAATCCCCGCCCGATCGCCTGGGGGTTGATGCGCGCGGTGTAGCCGAGGATCACGCCGTCGGCCTCGAGCCTCTTGACGCGCCGCAGGCACGGCGCAGGCGTGAGGCCAACCCGGTCGGCGAGCTCGACGTTCGACAGGCGCCCATCGCGCTGCAGCTCAGCAATGATTCGGCGGTCGATCGCATCCATAACGCAATACTATTGCGGTCTTTTTGCCTGGCCGCGCCATCTTCACCATCGGGTTGCGGGCCAATACGCGTAGCGTCGTGCTCGTGAGCACTTTCGCGGCGCTTCGGTCCCGGATCCCCGCCCCGGTGATCACGCCGGAGCCCTTGGCGGAGCGGGCAGCGATCACCCGCTCGGCTACCGGGATCGGCCTCTACGCCGGCGCGTTCGGCGTCACGTTCGGCGCCGTCGCCGTACGCTCCGGGCTCGGCGTGACGCAGGCCGTCGTCATGAGCGCGGTCATGTTCACGGGGGCGTCACAGTTCGCTCTCGTGGGTGTCCTCGCCGCGGGCGGATCGCTGCTCGCCGGCCTGTCGGCGGCGCTGCTGCTGGGGCTGCGCAACGCGTTCTACGGCGTACCGGTCACCCGCATCCTCCGGCCGCGGGGCGTGCGCCGGGCCTGGGCTGCTCAGTTCGTCATCGACGAGACCACCGCGATGGCCGTCGCCCAGCCCTCGCCGCGCGCGGGCCGGTACGCCTTCTGGGCCACCGGCGGCACGCTCTACGCCCTCTGGGTGCTGGGCACCCTGGCCGGGGCGCTGATCGGCGGCGAGATCAACACCTCGGCACTCGGGCTCAACGCCGCCGCTCCGGCGATCTTCCTGGCCCTGCTGTGGCCACAGCTCTCCCAGAAGCGGGGCGCCGCCGTGGCGCTCGGGGCGGCGGTGGTGGCGCTCGTGCTGGTTCCGCTCGTCCCCGCCGGTCTCCCGATCGTCGCCGCCGCGGGAGTCGCCATCCTCGCCGGGCTGCTCCCGGACCGGCGGCGCGGGGAAGGCCAGAACCGATGACGGCTCTGTGGATCGCGATCATCGCCGCGTCGGTCGGCTGCTACGGGCTGAAGCTCGCCGGCGTCTCGCTCCCCGGGCCGGTGCTCAACCATCCCCGGGTGCAGCGGATCTCGGGCCTGCTGCCCGTCGCGATGCTCACCGCCCTCGTCGTCACCGACCTGTTCGGCACGAACGAGCGCTACACCGCCGACTGGCACACGCTCGCCGGTGTCGGCGCCGGGGCTATCGCGCTCCGGTTCAGCCGGGCCCCGCTCATCGTCTTCCTCGTAGCGATCGCCGTCACCGCCCTCACCCAGCTGGTCTAGTCACTCATAGGGGCGCATGGCAAATTCGAGGGAAGCAAACGAAGTGGCCGATCCTGACCGTTAGGTCTCGGGATGGTGGGTGTCCCGCTCTCGTATCGGCTGCCGTCGCCTCTTCCCGAGGTGGTATCGGCCGTGCAGCCGATACGTGCCCCCCCCGGGGGTGCTCGCGGCACTTGCGACCACTCTCACCGTCCGGGACCTCTCACGGTTCGGAGGTAAGTGAGCTGGTCGCCGCTGTGCGACCGTGGAGTGGTCGAAGCACGCGACGCACTGCTCAATGCCGAAGACCCCAGAGCACTGAGCAGGGTCGAGCTCATCCAGGAGGTCTTTCGGCTGCGCAAGTACCTCGGATGGATGATCGTCCTGAATGACGGCTGGGCCGATACGGATTACGACGACGAGCTCAGCCAGGTCATGCTCAGCGGCCGCGTCTACATCGCGCCCCTCGACACAGCCAAACTCTGCGACTCCTGCACCGCGCTGCTCGACCTCGTGTGGGACGCCGAAAACCAGAAAGACACCTGCGGCACAGCGGCCTCGTAACCTGCCGAACGTCCGTTACTGGACCAGCCAGCCGCCGTCCACGGTGAGCATCGAGCCGGTGATGAAGCTCGCGTCGTCGCTCAGCAGGAACCAGACCGCGCGGGCGATGTCGACCGGCTGGCCGATGCGCTTGATCAGGGAGCGGGCGAGGGCGAACTCGCGCCCGCGCTCGGTGGGCGGCCCCGCGAACTCCGTGTCGATCGTGCCGGGGTTGATGCCGTTGACGCGGATGTCGTGCGGCGCGAGCTCGAACGCCATTCCCTTGGTGAGCATCTTCACGCCGCCCTTGGAGACGTTGTAGTGCACCTGGCAGTGCTCGCCGCTGGCGGTGATGACCTCGCTCTCGACGCTGCCGAGGTTGACGATCGCGCCGCCGCGCTGCGCCGCGACGACGGCCCTGGAGAACGCCTGGCCGCACAGGAACTGGCCCTTCACGTTGACGTCCAGGACGAGGTCCCACTCTTCCTCGGGCAGCTCGAGGAACGGCGTCATCGTGACCAGGCCCGCGTTGTTCACGAGATAGTCCGGGGTCCCGTACTCGCTGATGCACGCGTCGACCATCGCCTTTGCGTCGGCGGCGGACCGCACGTCCGTGCGCACGAACATGGCCGCGCCGCCGGTGCCGGTTATCTGCGCGACCGTCTCCTGCCCGCCGTCGTCGTCGACGTCGGCCACGACGACCCGGACGCCATTGGCGGCGAGGTGCCGGGAAATGCCACGGCCGATACCTGATCCGGCTCCGGTCACGATCGCCACACGGTCACTCATCGCCCGGGATCCCTCCTGCCTTTCGTTGCGATTGCAGTTCAGCACGCGGGGCGGTCAGGACTTCTTCGCCCGGCTCGGCGCGACGCGGGGCGGCTCGTCCGGCTGCTTCGGGTAGACCGGCGGCCACGGCGCGTCCAGCAGGCCGCTGGCGCGGTCCCGTGCGTTCATCTCCAGCAGCGGCTCGATCGACTGCGGGTCGTCGTTCATGCCCAGCCACGGGTCGCCGGCCTCGTGGAGCCGGGCCGCCATGGACGCCACCGTGAACTGGTCCGGGTGGATGTCGTCGAGCTCGTCCCAGGAGATTGGCGTGGAAACCTGGGCGCCCGGCCGCGCCCGGACCGACCAGGCGCCGAACACGGTCTTGTGCGGCGCGTTCTGGTTGTAGTCGACGAACACCCGCTGCCCGCGTTCCTCCTTCCACCACGCGGCCGTGATCAGGTCGGGCCTGCGGCGTTCCAGTTCCCGGGCGATCGCGACAGCGGCGGAGCGGACCTGGTAGGAATCCCATCGCGGCTGCAGCCGCACGTATACGTGCAGGCCGCGGTTGCCGGTGGTCTTGGCGTAGCCGGTGATGCCGTTCTCGGAGAGCAGCCGCTGCAGTTCCCGGGCCGCCCGGCGGATGTCGGCGAAGTCGATGCCGGGCGTCGGGTCCAGGTCGATGCGCAGCTCGTCGGTGTGGTCCGGGTCGCTCACCAGGTAGGGCCAGACGTGGAAGCCCAGGCAGCCCAGGTTCACCGCCCACAGCACGTGGTCGGTGTCCGCCGCGACCAGGGCGCGGGCGGTCGTCCCGTTCGGGGTTGACACCGTGGTCGTCTGCAGCCAGTCCGGCGCGCTGGCCGGGATGCGCTTCTGGAAGAACGACGGCCCGCCCGCTCCCTCGGGGAAGCGCTGCAGCAGCACCGGGCGCCCGCCCATCGTCCGCATCAGCGGCCCGGCGACCCGCAGGTAGTGCCCGGCGAGGTCGCCCTTGGTCTCACCCCGCTCCGCGAACAGCACCTTGTCCGGGTGGGTGATCAGGCCGTCGCGCATCAGCAGGCGGCCACGACATCGTGCGCATCGTCCATGGCCCGACTCTACGACCAGGTCAGCCACGGCGGCCCTGGCGCATCGCCGCATGCAGCCGGCGTTTCCCGGGGGCAGCTGAACCACCGGGCCGCGCGGTCCGTGGTCGTATGAGGAAACCAGACACGCCGTTTTGCCACAGGAGCAGGAGGCTTGCTGACGCATGGTTGCTGAGCCGGCCCAGATCGACTCGCCCGCCTCGCAGGCCAGCGAGCAGGCCCCGCGCGCACGGATTCTCCGGGGCGGGCCGCTGTACCTGCCGACCATCGTGATCGCCGGGCTGGCTGCCTACTTTTCCTGGCTGGGCTGGAACGCCCTCGACCAGTACGGCCCGGTGCACACGATCTGGGCGGGCCAGTTCGAGCTCGCCGGGCCCGCGGTGACCGGGTTCGTGCTGACGGTGTTCCTGATCGAGCAGGTCCGCCCGGCGCAGCGGCGCCCGCTGCTGGCCCGCGGGCACCTGCTGGACATGGTCTACATGCTGGCCCATGCGCTCGTCGTGGTTCCGCTGATCGTGCTGCTGGGCGCCGGTTTCTCGAACGGGCTGGCACGCGTAGCCCCGTGGCTGGTCATGCCCCGCTTCAGCGCGATACCCGAGTGGTGCTTCGTCGCGGTCGCGGTCGTGGCGATCGACGCCCTGGACTGGCTCGTGCATCTGGGCAACCACCGGATCACGTCGCTGTGGCGGCTGCACGCCGTGCACCACTCGCAGGAGGAGCTCAGCATCCTCACCACGTTCCGCGCGCACCCGCTGGTCCAGGTCAGCTTCCTGGCCACGGCCGTGCCGATCCTGGCGATCGGGCACAACGCGGTGACGCCGGCCGCGGTGCTGACCACGTACGCGTGCCTCGGCGCGCTGCCGCACGCGAACGTGCGGTGGACGTACGGGAAGCTGGGCGCCGTCTTCATCAGCCCCGCCTACCACCGGATTCACCACCGGGCGACCGGCCGGCTCGACATCAATCTCGGCACGGTCTTCACGTTCTGGGACGCGCTGTCGCGCCGTGCGGTGTTCCCGGCGGCGGACCGTGCCGTCATACCGACCGGCCTGTCCGGCAGGCCGGTGCCGGTCGAGCAGGCGGGCGACCGCCCGCGGTTCGCCCGCACCTTCCTGACCCAGTGGGCCGAGCCCTTTACCCAGTACAGCGAGGTATCCGACCAATGACTGCCACCCGTGAGCGGCGTTCCGTCGGCCAGCGCCAGCGCCCGGCGTCCTTCTGGCTGCTCTACCTGGCCGACGCGGGCCTGCTGGTCGCGTCTGGCCTGATCCACCTGCACCTGTGGGACATCGCCTACCGGCACGTGAAGACCCTCGATCAGCTGTTCCTGGTGCAGGTGGCCGCGTGCCTGGTGCTGGCGATCGCGCTGCTCGCCACCCGGCACGTGCTCGTGGTGGCGGCCGCATGGCTGCTGATGGCGGGCACGATCGTCGGGTTCCTGCTGGCCCGGTCGGTCGGCATCTTCGGGTTCAAGCTCAACGTCACGACCGGGATAGCGAACACCGTGCTGATCGTCGAGATAGCGGGCGTGATCATGCTGGCCATCACCGGCCTGATGATGCGCCGGGCCGACGCCCGCGGCTGATCAGCCGGCTGTGCTGGCTGGCCGGATGAGCAGCTCGATCAGCAGGTCGAGGCGTTCTTGCTGATGGCCCTTGCGTAGCCGGCTGCTGCGCGCCAGCGTGGCCAGCCCGTGCAGGGCGGCCCAGGTGACCTCGCTCAGCGTGTCGAGGTCGCGGCCTGCGGCCAGGGGCTCGAGCGCGGCCACCAGCTCGGCGAACCCGGCCCGTGCCTCGGCGGGCATGTCGTCGGCGGCGAACGGCAGGTCGACGGACAGCACGAACATCGCGTCGTAGACGGCGGGCCGGGACCGGGCAAAGCTCAGGTAGGCCTTTGCCAGGGCACGCAGCGCCGCTGCGGGAGAGCCGGCTCCCAGCCGTGCGGTGCCGAGTTCGGCGGCCAGCTCGGCGAAGCCGCGCAGGGCAACCGCCCGCACGATCTCGGTCCTGCCGCTGAAGTGGCTGTACAGAACCGGCTGGCTGTACTCGACGCGCTCGGCCAGGCGTCGCATCGTCACGGCATCCCAGCCACCGGTTTCTGCCAGCTCACGCGCGAACGTGACGATGAGCTCCTCACGGCGGGCGCGTTCGCGCTCGTGGCGCTCTGATGCAGGCACGACCTCAATCTATCACCGCTAGACAACATATCAACGCTAGGTCTAGCGTTGATATAAAATCTAGCAACGCTAGAAAGAAGGCTGCCGCCATGAACGTCCTCAGCCAGATCCTCGCCGCCGCGGCGCTGCTGTCCAGCGCCGTCATCTACGGCACCGACGTGTTCTGCGCGATCGTGCAGCGTCCCGCGCTGGCCCAGGTCAGCGACGGCGCCCTGACCAGCGTGATGGGCCGCGTCCACGAGTACGGCGACCGCCGGCTGCCGCTGCCCGGCGTCATCGGCGTCGCCGCCGCCGCCCTCGCGGCCATCATCGCGGGCATCGCCGGGCACGCGGTCGCCGCCGTTGCCGCGGTCGTCGCCGTTGCCGCCCAGGTCGTGTGGCTGGTCATCTACCTGCGCATCAGCGCACCGGTCAACCGCGCCCTCACCTCGGCCGCCCGGGCCGGGCAGGTCCCCGCCGACGCCCGCTCCCTGCAGAGCCGGTGGGATTCGGTCATCACGGCCCGCGCCATCCTCCAGGCGGCGGCGGCCGTCGCGCTGTGCGTGGCGATCGCCGGCCGGTGACCGGGCAGGTCCGCTGCGTGCGCTCCTGACGGTGCGCTGGCCCAGACCAGGTAGGCTCTAGCCTGCAGCGACGGCGAGCCAGGCAGAAGGGGGCTGCTCGCCCGGGGGGTTTGCAGCGTATGCCCGATCGCAGAATGGGGCAGGGTTTCGGGGCCTCGCCACGGCGGGGCTTGCGACGGCTGCCTGCCTGTGGGGCGGGGTTAAGCCGTGGCAGCGGCCCAGGGCCGTGGCGGGCTGGAGAGCACCGAGGAGATCCGCGCCGCGCCGGCAGGCGGCGAGGAGCGGTTCCGCGCGCTGTTCGAGCTGGCGCCGGATGCCATGGTCATCGTCGATCACCGCGGGGTGATCCGGCTGGTCAACGCCCAGACCGAGGAGATGTTCGGGTACGGGCGCGGTGAGCTCGTAGGCCGCGCGGTGGAGATACTGCTCCCGGAGTGGTTCCGTGCCGATCACCCAGGGCACCGTCTGGCGTACGCCGCCAGGCAGCAGGTGCGGCCGATGGGCGCGGGGCTGGAACTGTACGGGCTGCGCCGGGGCGGCGGCGAGTTCCCGGTGGAGATCAGCCTGAGCCCGCTGCAGACCAGCGACGGGCTGCTGGTGTCGGCCGCGGTCCGTGACGTCAGCGAGCGGCGGGACGCCGAGGACCGGATCAGCGAGCTGGTCATGATCGCCGTGTCCTCCCGGGATGCGATCCTGACGAAGACCCTGGACGGGGTGATCACGTTCTGGAATGCCGCGGCGGAACGCATGTACGGCTACACCGCTCAGGAAGCTGTCGGCCGGCACGCATCGATGCTCGCCCCGCCGGGGCGCGAGGGTGAGATCGATGAGCTGATGGCCCGCGTCCGCCGGGGTGAGCGGGTCGAGCATCACGAGACGCTGCGGATGACCAGCACCGGGCACATCCTCGAGGTGGAAATCCTGCTGAACCCGGTGCGCGCCCGCTGCGGGACCGTCGTCGGGGCCTGCGTCATCGTCCGGGACATCAGCGAGCGCAAACACGCAGAGCGCGAGCTCACCCGCCTCTACGAACAGCAGCGGCACGTCGCGCTGACCCTCCAGCGCGCCCTGATGGGCTCCCCGCCTCAGGTCCCGGGCCTGGTCACGGCCGGCCGCTACCTGCCGGCCACCCGGGGCGCCGGGGTGGGCGGCGACTGGTTCGATCTCGTTCCGCTGGGTGCCGGGCGGATCGGCGTGCTGATCGGCGACGTGATGGGCCGGGGCCTGGAGGCGGCCACGGTCATGGGCCAGCTGCGGTCGGCGGCCAACGCCCTGGCCCGCACCGGCATGCCGCCGCAGCAGCTGATGGACGCGCTGGACGCTGTCGTGGCCGACCTGCCCGGCCAGCTGGTCACCTGCTGCTACCTGGTGATCAACGCCAGCCAGGGCGAGGTGACCGCCAGCTCCGCCGGGCACCTGCCTGCGCTGCTCGTCCATCCGGACGGCACGGCCGGGCAGCTCCAGGTTCCGGTCAGTGTCCCGCTCGGCGTCGGCGGCATCCCGCACGAGGAAACCACGCTGCAGGTGCCGTACGGCTCCACGCTGGTGCTGTACACCGACGGCCTGGTGGAGACCCGCAACGGCGACGTCGGGGACCAGATCGACGCCCTGCAGACCTACGCGCGCACGATCATCCCCACGGCGTCCAGCCTGGATCGCGCGGCCGACAGCATCGTGGCGGCGCTGCTGCCCGGCTCCGGCGAGCCCGCCGATGATGTGACCTTGCTGCTGGTCCGCACGCCGGGTGCACCCAAGGACAGCGTCGGCACGATGATCCAGCCCGGGCCGCAGCACGTCGCGGGCGGCCGCCGGTTCGTCCGCGACACCCTCGATGCCTGGAACCAGGCCGAGCTGGCCCCCACCGCCTGCCTGCTGGTCTCCGAGCTGCTGACCAACGCCATGCGCCACACCAGCGAGCCCATCGGCCTGCGCCTGAACCACACCGAGCACGAGATCATCGCCGAGATCAGCGACGACCACCCGCAGCTGCCGCGGCGGACGCTGCCCGCGCCCGCCGACGAAGACGGCCGCGGCCTCACCCTCGTGGAGGCGCTCGCCGACCGCTGGGGCAGCCTGCCCGCCAACGGCAGCAAGATCGTATGGTTCGCCCTCGCGACCGACAGCGGTTCGGCGATTCGCAGCCGCAGGCCGGGATCAGCCGGTGCGCCGGGCGCCAGCGTTCCCTCACCGCGCTGCAGCCGGTAAGCGGCGTGCCAGGAGGCGCGTCCGTAGCCGTACCGCCCGTAGATAGCTGATTCGGAGCCGAACAGCACGGCCACCGCCTCGCCCCGCTCGCTCACGTCGGCTAGCTGGCGGCGCATCAGCGCGGACAAGATGCCCTGGCGGCGGTGCGAGGGAAGCACCGCAACCAAGCTCACCCCGGCGACCGCCGCCAGCGCGCCAGGCACCCGCATCCGGAAGCTGAACACGCCCGCCGAGCCGACCATCGTGCCGCCGTCGAACGCAGCCAGGGTCCGGCCGAAATCCAGGCGGGCCAAGAGGTTGGCGCGAGCCCGCTCGGACACCGGCGTGCCGTGGGACGCGTGCTCGTCCACGGTGAGAAAGTCAGTGAGCCCGTCTTCGGCGACCGGGCGGATGGAGTAGGTGGCCATGCCCGCCTTCCTACCAAGCGGGCACGATCACGCAAATCCCGCGCATGTCCTTACGCTCCCTCGGCTAGCTTCGAGACGGTCCTACCCGGCCGGCTGGCCCGGGTCGGCCTTTGCTGACCTCCCTCTCGACCATCCGCAGGATCGGCATCGCGGCCACCGCCCCGCCGACCATGACGCCGACGCCGACGGCGCTGAGCGTCAGGACCGTGCTCATCCAGACCATCGCCGTCACCGGCAGCGTGTAGGCGCCCACCAGCCGGGCTGCGCAGTCGGCCAGCAGCGCGACCCCCCAGATCGTGCTGTACGCCAGCTCGAACCCCCGGAACCGGGACGAGCCTGCGGCGAGCCGGTCCCACGCCGCGCCGCGTTCCGGCACGCCTTGCGTCATGAACGGGCGCAGGCCCACGGACATCAGCGGGCGGCGGGCGATCACTGAGCCCAGGATCGCGAACGCGATCACGCTGCTGATCACCGAGTCCTTGGCGATCATCGCGCGCGGGTCGCCGGTCAGGAAGCTGACCGCGATCCCGGCCAGGTTGACCGCCAGCATCAGCGCCGCCAGCACGTTCAGCTTCCGCTCGCCCACCAGGCCGGCGACCGACCGGGCCGCGGGGCCGATGCTGCTCAGCGCCAGCGAGAGCCACAGGCTCAGCCCGAGCCCGTCGCGCAGTAAGTAGTAGCTGCCCAGGGGAACGCCGACGTCGATCAGCAGCGGGCGCAACGCGGCGCCCATGCCGTCGCCGGGGCGCGGCGCGTCGCCGGGGCGGTCCTGGCCGGGGCAGCTCGTGCGGACCGGCGAGGCGGCAGTGCTGGGGGACATCGCGCCCTCCTGGTGGTCGCTCGTTGTCACCTTCACTAAGGTAGGCTCGACCTAAAATTATGTCAAACCTAATCTTGTGTTCGACCTAAGAATCGGCTACGGTGAGGGACATGACCACAGGACTGCGCGAGCGGCGGAAGCAGGAGACCCGGCAGGCCATCTCGGACGTGGCCACCGGGCTGTTCGCGGCCCGCGGCTTCGACGACGTGACGATCGCCGAGGTCGCCGACGCCGCGGGGGTCGCCAAGATGACGGTCACGAACTACTTCCCGCGCAAGGAGGACCTGGTCTTCGACAGGGCGGAACGGGTCATCCGCGGCCTGGCCGACGTCTTCGCCGCCCGGGCTCCGGGGGAGAGCCTGCTCGGCGCGATCCGGCGCGACTACGCCGGGCGGGTAGCCAGGGCCGACGTGACGCTCGGGCTGGCCAGCCCGGCATTCGCCCGGATGATCGAGAACAGCCCGGTGCTGGCGGGCCGGGGCCTGGAAATGCTCTACCGGCGCGAGCGCGCCCTCGGCGACGCGATCGCCGCCGAGACCGGCGCTGACGGACCGCAGCAGCGGCTGGCGGCCGCGCTGGTGTCGTCGGCGCACCGCGTGCTGTACGAGGAGGGGATCCGGCGCAGCCTCGCGGGGCAGCCCCGCGATGAGATCTGCGCGGCGCTCGCTGTGGCCGCCACCAGCGCGTTCGACCTGCTCGAGCCGTCGCTGGGCGGCTACCTCACCAGAGCCGGCTGATCGCCGCGAGCCGGGCCGTTGCACCGTTGCCGCCGTGGCGGCGCAGCGTACCGCGTCCCAGCCCGCCCGCTCGGCGAGCACGGCCTAATCAAGCTGCTCGAGGGCTGTCCCACCGGGCAGTACGACTCCATAGCGCGATGCTGCGGTCCTACCGCACCGCACCGCACCGCGCCGACAGCCGGCAGTCAAGATCATTGCCGTGCCCGTTCGGCTAGGCTCTGGCCGGTGAAACGTGCAATCGACGTGCCGCCGTTCGAAGAGCTTTCTGACCCGCGGCTGGTGGCCGAGCTCGCGGCCGCCGCGGAGGAGCGGGGCTGGGACGGCTTCTTCGTGTGGGACCACATCGTGTACCGGGCGCCGGTGCGGGCCGTCGCCGACCCGTGGGTGACGCTCGCCGCTGTCGCATGCGCGACGAGCCGGGTGCGGATCGGGACGATGATCACGCCAGTGTCCCGTCGCCGGGTGCACAAGCTGGCGAGGGAGACGGTGACCCTCGACCTGCTGAGCTCGGGCCGGCTCACGCTCGGCGTCGGCCTGGGCAGCGCGCGGAACAACGAGCTCGAGCCATTCGGCGAGGTCGCTGAGCCGCGGGAACGGGCCCGGCTGCTCGACGAGGGTCTCGAGACCCTCACCAGATACTGGGGCGGGGAGTTCGAGCCGGTTCCGCTGCAGCGTCCCAGGATCCCGATCTGGGTGGCGGCGGAGTGGCCGCACCGGCGGCCGGTGAGGCGTGCCGCGCGGTGGGACGGGGTGTTTCCCACCCACCTGCCCGCCCCTCGCGAGCTCGCGGAGCTGACCGCAGCGCTCCGCGCATCACGCCCCGCCGGCGAGCCGTTCGACGTGGTCGTTGACCTGCCGCCGGGCGATGACCCGGGCCCGTGGGAGGAGGCGGGCGCGACCTGGGTGGTCACCGATTTCGGCACCCATCCGACGGCGGCTGACGTGCGGAGCGTCATCGAGGCCGGCCCGCGTTCCTGAGGCCGGCCCGCGTTCCCCGGGCCTACAGCTGCTTGAAGTAGACGGCGACGTTCACCGGGACGCAGCCCATGCTCTCGTACAGCTTCCGCGCCGGGGCGTGGAAGGAGTCTGTCCCGCCGGTACCGATGGTGACCACCTCGACACCCTTCCTGGCCATGTCGTCCAGTGCGTAGCGGCACAGGGAGGTGCCGATGTGGTGGCGCCGGCGGTCCTCCGCCACGGCCAGAATCACAACCTCGCCGTGGCGCTTGGGCAGGTCGGCCGTCCAGGCGACGTAGCCAGCGATCGCCCCGTCACTGGTCTCGGCGACGGCCATGTGCCGGTCGGCCGCTGGGTCGTGCAATGCCGGCACCTGGACACGATAGTCATCGGCCCACCGGCCGTGCTGATGGCCCCGCACGGCATGGCGGCCTTCCTCGGTGAGCCGGAACCCGGGTGATCGGGTGAATGAGCGGGTCCGGCCTGGCGGTCACGCGGCCCCTCCGCCGGCCCGCAGGTCCTGGCGGATCCCCCGCAGATGAGCCCTCTGGCCGGCCACGCGCAGCACCCGGGCGGCAGCGCAGCCGCGGTGGCGGCCAAGGTTGACACGCTGGAGCACGGCATGTGGCTGGAGCCGTCGCTGCTGCCCCAGATGGCCGCGCAGGGCACGGCGCTGACCCCGACGCTCTACACCCTCCTGGAGCACCTGCCCAGCGCCGAGTCCGCGCCCGATGGGCCACGAAAGCGCTGGTTCGTCGGCGGCGGGAGCGTGCACGCCGGACTCACCGCTGCGGCCGCCGAAGCGGGGGTGACGATCCTGGCCGGCACGGACTCACGGCCGCACGGGCGGGTCGCCGACGAGATCCGGGCGCTGGCGGCGGCCGGCGTCCCGGTGCACGACGCGCTCGCGGCGGGTTCCTGGGCGGCCCGGGCCGACCTGGGCCTGCCCG
>JASHQP010000418.1 GCA_030039095.1 Streptosporangiaceae bacterium | reverse complement strand
CCATGCGCCACGCACGCCGCCCCTGCTCCGGCACGCCGAACGGAATCCGGCCGGGCGGGTGGCCGTCTCCGGCGCCGGGCTCCCCGGTCCCGGCACCGCCCGGCGCGCTGGCGTCCGTCCGCGCGGACCGCGCACGCGCCTTCTCGCGACGCCTACGCCACATCCTGGCCGCACCTCCGACGCACCACCGCTGCTTGCAATTCAGCGATTCTCTCATGCCAGATGGCCTTCGCGGGCCGTCTCTACGGCAGCTCAGACACAGCAGGGGCGAAAGATCCGTGCTCAGCGCCCGGCCTGGGCAACCACAGCGGCCCACTGGTCGAGCAGCGCCTGCGCCGCATCGTCGTCGCCGCCCTCGGCCCACAGGTGCGTGACCGCCTCGGACGGGTCGGGAAGGACCAGAATCCACCCGCCGTCGGGCTGCTCGACGCGGACCCCGTCGGTGGTGTCGACCTTCCGGTCACCGGCCGCCTCGACCACGGTCCGCATCACGCTGCCCTTCGCCGCCCACGGGGTCGGCATCGACCGCTTGAGCAGATGGGCCTCTGGGATCCTCGCGTCGATCTGGCTGAGCGTCAGCCTGGTCCGCGCGACCAGGCCCAGCAGGCGGGCGAACGTGGCGATCCCGTCGATCGAGCGGGAAAACTCGGGCATCACGAAGCCGCCGCGGCCGTCCGCGGCGAAGATCACGTCCTCGGCGGCCGCGGCCTCGTAGATCCCGTACAGCGAGGTGGCCGTCCAGTCCACCTTCACCGAGTGGAACCGGGAGACCCGCTCGGCGACCCTGGTGGTGGTCACCGGCATCGCGACCCGGCCGGTCCGCCGCTCGGCCGCGATCAGGTCGAGCACGACGAGCAGCGCTCGCTCGTCGCTGACCAGGGAGCCCTTGTCGTCGACCAGCGTGATCCGCTCGCCCACCGGGTCAAATCTGACGCCGAAGTCGGCGCGTGACGACGAGACGAGCTCGGCCAGGCGGTGCAGCCCCGCGCGGATCTGGGCGAGCGACTGCGTCGGCGACGCCTCGTCCAGCCGGTTGTTGATGGTGAGCACGTCGACGCCGATCGTGCCGAGCAGCCCGGGCAGCACCAGCGACGCCGTCCCGCCCGCGCAGTCGGCGACAACCTTCAGGCCTGCGCCGCGAACACCGGACATGTCGATGCCCCGCAGCAGCGCGTGCGTATATGCCTCGACGACGCGCGGCGGGTAGGTCAGCTCCGCGATCTCGCCGGGGAACGCGCGCCGGTACTCCTGCCGCGAGAAGACGCGCTCCAGCTTGCGCTGCGCTGCCTGTGACATGTCCGCGCCGTCGGAGTCGAGGAAGATGATGTCGATGGACTGGGGATCGCCGGGCGTGGTGCGCAGCGCGATCCCCCCGCTGTACTCGCTGCGCGCCGTCTCGAACCTGGCGACCGGCAGCGGCTGGGCCTCCAGGTCGACCACGTTGATCGCGCTCGCGTTGAGCGCGCTGTGCACGGCGCGCTTCAGCGCGCGCGCGGCGCGCGACACGTCCCGTGAGGTGGTGACCGTCGTGCCCTTCTTCAGCGTCGTCGCGTAGGCGCTCGCGAGCCGGACGCAGAGTTCGGGGGTGATCTCGACGTTCACCAGGCCGGATACCCCGCGCGGCCCGAACAGCGTCCGCTGCCCGCGTGACTCCCAGATCACGCTGGTGTTCACCACGGCCCCGGCCTCGATCGTCTTGAACGGGTAGACCTTCACGTCGGCGGACACGTAGGCCTCGGGCTCGATCACGCACTCGTCGCCGACCACGGCGGACTCCTCGATCCGCGCCGAGCGCATCACGTCGGTGTTCTTGCCCACCACGCAGCCGCGCAGGGTCGCGCCGCTGCCGATGTAGACGTTGCTGTGCACGATCGCCCGGTGCAGGAACGCGCCCTCCTTGACCACCACGTTGCTGCCGACCACGCTGTACTCGCGCACCTGCGCGCCGCCCTCGATCTTGGCGTAGTCACCGATCGCGAGCGGGCCGCTGAGCGTCGCGTCCGGATCGACCTCGGCACCCTCGGCGACCCAGACGCCCGGGGACACCTCGAAGCCGTCGATGTGCGCCTTCACCCGGCCGGCCAGCACGTCGGCCTGCGCCTTCAGGTAGCTCTCGTGCGTGCCGACGTCCTCCCAGTAGCCGTCGGCGACCCAGCCGTACAGCGGCGCTCCGCGCTCGAGCAGCCGGGGAAAGATGTCGCCCGACCAGTCGGCGACCTCGCCCGGGGCAAGTTCCGCGAGCACCTCGGGTTCCATAACGTAGATGCCGGTGTTGACGGTGTCCGAGAACACCTGACCCCACGTGGGCTTCTCGAGGAAGCGCTGGATGCGCCCGTCGTCGTCCACGATGATGATCCCGAACTCCAGCGGATCGGGCACCCGGGTCAGCCCCACGGTCACCAGCGCGCCGTTGTCCTTGTGGAACCGGACAAGCTCGGACAGGTCAATATCGGTCAGGGCGTCGCCCGAGATGACCAGGAACGGCTGGTCCCGCAGCGCGTCCTCGGCGTTTTTCACGCTGCCCGCGGTGCCGAGCGGTGCCTCCTCGGTGGCGTACTGCAGGCTCATCCCGAAGTCCTCGCCGTCGCCGAAGTAGTTGCGCACCATCGAGGCGAGGAACGCGGTCGTGACCACCGTCTCGTCGAAGCCGTGCTCGCGCAGCAGGCGGAGCACGTGCTCCATGATCGGCCGGTTGACCACGGGCAGCATCGGCTTGGGCTGGTTAGCGGTCATCGGGCGCAACCGAGTGCCCTCGCCGCCCGCCATCACGACAGCCTTCACCGCGACCCAGCCTCCCTGCATCCCTCGGGGTTACCCGGGGGGACGAGTCTGTTGATCCCCCCGCTGCGCTGCCAAAGGGGGAAGCCCGGGAGGCCCCCCCGATTCCCCCCGCAGTATGCGTCGCGCCTGCTCCACGTACAACACGGCCGCACACCAGTACAGTGCACTTCCCCAGATCGCAAACGCCCAACCGGCGATTCTCGCAGCCTCGGAGTAGCCGGCCGTGTGCGCGCCGAGGAACAGCAGCGGGAACGCATACAGCAGCGCCAGCGTGGCAGCCTTCCCGAGGAAGCTGACCTGCAGCGGCCCGTAGCCGTGACGCCGCAGCACCAGCAGGACCACCCCGAGCATCAGCTCACGGACGGCGAGCAGGATGACTAGCCACCACGGGATGATGGCCCGGACCGCGAGCGCGATGACCGTGGCGACGATGTAGGCCCGGTCCGCCGCCGGGTCGAGCAGCTGGCCGAGCCTGCTCTGCTGGTGCAGCGCCCGGGCGATCTTGCCGTCCAGCCAGTCCGAGAGCCCGGAGGCGATCAGCAGCCCGACCGCCCACCAGTCCCCGGTCTGGGTGCGCAGGCCGAGCACCAGCCACACGAAGACCGGGACTCCGGCGAGACGGGCCACGCTGATCGCGTTCGGGATGGTCAGGACCCGCGCTTGCGCGTCGGTCGCGGCCACATCCTGCGCCGCTGCCTTTGCCATCTGCCTCGCTACTCCCCTGGGCGGTGCGCCCAGGATACGGGGGCGCGGCTCGCCCTCTGGCTAGGCGGCCTCCCACAGCGTGGCGATGCCCTGCCCAACGCCGATGCACATGGTCGCGGCCGCCCGCGCCGTACCGCGCCGCCGCATCTCGTGCAGCAGCGTCGTGGTAATCCTGGCCCCCGAGCAGCCGAGCGGGTGCCCGATGGCGATCGCGCCGCCGTTCACGTTCACCAGATCCGGGTCGAGCTCCAGCTCGTCGATGACCGCCACCGCCTGCGCCGCGAAGGCCTCGTTGACCTCCACCAGGCCGAGGTCGCCCACCTTCCAGCCGGCCCTGGCCAGCAGCCGGGTCATCGCGGGCACCGGGCCGATTCCCATGTAGTCCGGGTGCACCCCGGCCGACCCCGCCCCCGCGTACCTGGCGATCGGGCGGATTCCGGCGTCGGCCACAGCGCGCCCGGACATCAGCAGCAAGCCGGCCGCGCCGTCGTTCAGCGGCGACGAGTTGCCGCCGGTCACGGTCCCGCCGGCGCGGAACGCCGGCTTGCGCGAGGCCAGGTCCTCCAGGGTCAGCTCGGGGCGGATCCCCTCGTCGGCGGTCACCTGGCCGCCCGGGGCGGTCACGGGGACGATCTCCTCGGCGAGCACCCCGGACGCCGCGGCGCGCCCGGCGCGCTGGTGGCTCTGCAGCGCGAACCTGTCCTGCCGGTCCCGGTCCACCGCGTAGCGCTCGGCGACGTTCTCCGCGGTCTCGCCGAGGCTGACCGGCGGGTAGAGCTGCTGCATGAGCGGGCTCACCAGCCGCCAGCCGAGCCTGGTATCGGCCAGCGCCGCGTCGCGGGCGAACGGCTCGGCGGCGCGGGGCAGCACGAAGGGCGCCCGGGTCATCGACTCGGCGCCACCCGCCAGGCAGACATCGGCGTCGCCCGCGGCAATCGCCCGGGCCGCGCCGGAGATCGCCTCCATGCCCGACCCGCAGAGCCGGTTCACCGTGGCGCCGGGGATCTCGACCGGCAGGCCGGCCAGCAGCACGCCCATCCGGGCGACATTCCTGTTGTCCTCGCCAGCCTGGTTGGCCGCGCCCCAGTACACGTCGTCGATCCGGGCCGGCTCGAGCCACGGGTTCCTGGCGACCAGCGCCCGGATCACCTCTGCCGTAAGGTGGTCGGGGCGAACCCCGGCCAGCGCGCCCTTGATCTTGCCCACCGGGGTCCGGCACGCGTCGACAGCGAAAACCGCATTCATGCCGCTCATGTCTTGAATGTATCGTCGGCCGCGCCGCTGGCCACGGGACGGCGTCCGGGTTACGCCGTGCGTTCGGCGATGAAGGCGGCGAGCGTGCCGAGCGTCGCCAGCGCGTCGAGGTTCAGGTCCTCACCGGCCACGTCGACGCCGAATCGCCGGTGCACCTCGCGCAGCAGCAGCGTGCCGGTCAGCGAGTCCAGCCCCACGCCGGCCCCGAAAAGCGGAACCTCTTCGCCGATGTCGGCCAGGTCCGTGCGCCCGGTCGCCTCGGCCAGGATCTCCCGGAGCTCGGGGAGGACGCCGGTCACGCCGCGAAGGCCCACTCGGGCAGCTCGGGCAGCGGCCCGTCCAGCACCCGGGAGAACATCACGGCCGGCTCGCCCGGCGTGCCGTCCTCGGCGGCACGAAAGCCGGAACCGGCCAGGGCCAGCCGCAGCGGCACGTTCCTGGGGCTTGCCAGGCAGGGTACGGACAGTGTCACGGCGCCGGCCTGCGCCGCCGAGCGGGCGAGCCAGGCGAGCAGCGCCTCGATGACGCCGCGGCCCGTCGCCCGGCACGACATCATGAGCAGCGGGACCGTCCAGCCGTCCCCGGCGGCCTCGATGACGCAGCCGCCGACCAGCCCGTCGTCGCCGAACCGGTCGCGCAGCCTTACCGCCGCGACGCGGTGGGTGGCCGAGCTGGTCAGCGCGCTGAGTTCCGCCTCGGTCAGGCTGCGGCCCGCGGAGTTGAACTGGTGCGTGCGCATCGACAGCTCGTGCAGCCGGGGCACGTCGGCGGGGGCGGCAGCGCCGATCGACACCTCGGTGCCGCAGTACCGCAGGAACTCATCCCGGGACCCGCCGAACGCCCGGGCCTCCTCCTGCCGCAGCCGCCGCTCCGCGTACATCTCGCCACGGCGGCGCGCCTCGTCGGTCACCACCGCGGGGCTGAATTCTGGCCAGCCGACGGCGTCCGCCATGTCCTCGGGCGACAGGACCAGCGCCTCGGGCACCCGGAACGAGACCTCGGCCCTCTCGTAAAGGTCGTCGTCGACGAACGCCACCGCGTCGGGTGCCACGCCCAGGTCGGCGACGATCCGCCGCACGGCGTCGGACTTGCGGTCCCAGCCGCACTCGACGGCCGCGAAATCCAGCCCGGTCGCCTTCTCGGCGTACTGGGCCGCCTCGGGCGGGTTCCTGCTGGCGATGGCGTGAATGATGCCGCGGGCCGTCAGCTCGGCCGCGGCAGCGACCATCGCCGGATCGGGCGGGGGCGGCTGGGAGCCGGACTCCAGGTACACCCCGGACAGCATCGTGTTGTCCAGATCCCAGATGACGCATTTGATCATCATTGCCGGTCCCCTTCCCCCTGTCCCCTGCCGTCGCTCCCCGCGACCCGCTTCTCCATCGTGACGTGCGTCGCCTCGAACCCGAACTTCCGGTACAGCGCCCGCATGCCGAGGTTCCTGGCGTGCACCTTCCCGGTCAGCTGGCGCAGCCCGGCCTCGTCCGCGGCCCGCAGCACCGCAGCCAGCAGCAGCTCGCCGATCTGGCTGCGGCCGGGCACGTCGGCGACCGCCAGCGACCGGAAGTTCCCGTACCGCGCACCGGTCAGCGAGTTGGTCCGGCCGGACAGCCAGGCCCAGCCGACCGGCTCGCCCGGCGCGGACTCGTCGGCGGCCACGAGCGTGATCTCCCCCGGCTTGCCCAGCGCGCCACCGACCCGCTTGCGGTGCAGCCCGGCGTCCGTGATGGCCTCATCGCCGAACGACACCTGCGCAATCTCCACCTCGAACTCGGCGAGCGCGTCCAGATCGCCGGCCGTGGCCTCGCGGATCAGGTACCGGGGCAGGCCGGGGCGTTCAGGACCCGCCTCGCCGCTCATCGGCCTCCGTTCCCGTTCCCGTTCGAGCCCGCAGCGGCATCGGCCGGAACGCCGTGCCGCCGCACCGCGGGCATCCGGCCTCCTGCAGCGCCGCGATCCGCGGCCACCGGCCGCCGGGGCCGACCTCGTGCACGGCCCGGCAGCCCGCGCAGCGGTACGGCCGGACCGCGGTTGCCCTGGCCTCGGCTGTGTACAGCGGCCCGGTGGCTTCGCCCCCGATCAGCGGCTCTGCAGCCGCCGTGCTGCGCAGATAGTACAGGTGACTGGTGCCGGCCAGGATGCCTGCGCCCACGTACTCGTTGAAGTTCGGCCACAGCGCGCGCACGGCCAGGCCCATGGAGCCGATCAGCTGCTGCACGAGCAGCGTTTCGTCGGGCCTGCGAGCCCCGAAGGAGAAGAACACGTGCCTGCCGGGCTCGGGCGCCAGCCCGCTGACCGCCCGGGACAAGAACAGCTCGGCCCCGGCGACCGTGTACGGCGGGTCGGTGCAGGCCACGTCGAACCCGCCGGCCAGTCCGGCGGGCAGCGGGCGGCGCAGATCGTGCTCGATCAGCTCGGCGTCAACCCCCGTGCCGGCGATCTGGTCGGCGGCCCAGGCCAGCACGTCGGGATCGGAGTCGATCACGGTCAGCCGCTCGATCCCGGCGGTGGCGCCGACGGCCTCAGCGAACGCGGTGATCGCCACCGACATCAGGTCGTCGTCGCCGAGCAGCAGGATCCTGCGGCCGAGCAGCGCGCCGGCCTCGTGCATCGCGAGCACCCGCCGGATCTTCGTGGTGACGGTGCAGTGCGTCTGGTCGAGCTCCGGCTTCGCGGACGGAGCCCCGGCCGCCGCCCGGTCCAGCCGACCCGCCAGCCCTGCGAGCTGGCCGGGGACGACGATCCCGCTGCCCGCGCACTCCGGGCAGACCACGCTCACGTCCGCGTGCCGGGCGGCGAGCAACTCCCGGCCCGCGGCGGTCAGCCGGACCGGCCTGGCCCGGTCGACCACGCCG
>JASHQP010000417.1 GCA_030039095.1 Streptosporangiaceae bacterium | reverse complement strand
CGCCGTGGCGGCCGCCGCGGCGATCATCGCGGTGGGCGGCGGCGGGCTGGCCGGCGCAATCCTGACATCGCACCAAACACCCTCGCAGCCAACCGCACAGGACAACTCGTACCTGGTCCGCGGCAGCAATCTGGCCACGCACGTGACCGCCGCCGTGTACTACTCGGCCGCGGGCTCGGGGACCAGGATGCAGGTCCAGGTTGCCGGCATCCCGAACGGGACGCACTGCGAGTTCTGGGTCACGACCGCGAGCGGCCAGCACCTGTGGGCGGGCGGCTGGACCGTCAACGGAGCTCACGACGGCAACTGGTACGACGCCTCGACCACGGTGGCCATGGACCATCTCCGGAGCTTCGACATCAGCGGCGCGCACGGCAAGGTCCTGGTCCGGGTCGCCGCGAATTCGTAGCGCTCTGACCGCTATGACGGCGGCACCGGGAATGCGACGCGCCGGTCGCGCGCTTAGCTGAACGTGGCCCCCGGACTCATCGCTCTCGTGGCGGCGCTCGCCGTCGCTGTCGCGGTCGGGCTTGCCTGGCAGCGGACCAACGGCCGGATCCGGGGTGTCCATGGTTCCACCGGTACCCCGGGCACACCCGGGGAGCAGGTGGCCGGCGGCCCGGCGGCGGGCGCCGGCCCCGTCCTCACCTCCGTGGAACTGGGGCTGCCGCTCGGCCAGCGGGCCACGCTGGTCCAGTTCTCCACCGCGTTCTGCGCGCCGTGCCGCGCCACCCGGCGCATCCTTGCCGAGGTCGCCGGGATGGTCGACGGCGTGGAGCACGTGGAGATCGACGCCGAGTCCCATCTCGATCTGGTCCGCCGCCTGGACATCCGCCGGACTCCGACGGTCCTCGTGGTCGGCCCGGACGGCCGTGTCGCCAAGCGCGCGAGCGGTCAGCCTCGCAAGGCCGACGTTATAGCCGCAGTTGGCGACCTGTCGTAGGGTATTCCTAGTGATCAGATCGAAAGAGGGGGATAGTGACAGGTGAGCCCGGCTACGCATAGCATCGGGACCGTGCCTGCCCGGATATCAGCGTCTCCCGTGACGGCTGCCGCGCGGCTGTCACGGTCGACGCTGACCCGGCGGCGCGCCGTGGATTACTGCCGCGTCGCGACCGCGCTCTGTTAGGCCACCGAGCCTGCCGGGCCAGGGCCCGGCCGGGCCGCCCGATCCTCTCCCTGGCCCGCGGTCGCGTGGACCGCGTCAACGGGCGAGGCAGAGGCACCGGGGAGCAGAGCGTGCCGGGCGGGGCCGCGTCTACGGGCAACCCCCGCCAGCATCCCGAAGGGACATTGCAAATGGACATCGATCCGAGGGGACCACGCTTCGGAGCGCTGATCACGATGGTGGTCTTCGCCGTTGTCCTGATCACCGGAAGCGCCTGGCTGCTGGGCGCGCAGGCGGTGATCTTCGCCATCGCCACCCTGTTCGGCATGCGGTACGCCCCGTACGGCCTGATCTACCGCTGGCTGGTGCGGCCGCGCATCGGGCCGCCCAAGGAACTAGAGCCAGAGGCGCCACCGAGGTTCGCCCAGGGCACAGGCCTCCTGATCAGCGTGATAGGGGTCATTGGGTACGCAGCGGGTATCACGCCGCTCGGCATGGCTGCCGCATCGGCCGGCCTGCTCGCCGCGTTCCTGAACGGTGTCTTCGGGCTCTGCCTGGGCTGCGAGATGTATCTGCTGATCCGACGTATCTGGCCGGGCCGCCAGGGGATGGCGACGGCCGAAACCGACAAGGAGGTTCCCATATGAGCCGATCCGACGTTCTCGTTGACTCCGAATGGGTCGAGGCGCACGGCAGCGACCCCGGCGTGGTGCTCGTCGAGGTCGACGAGGACACCAGCGCCTACGACAAGGGCCACATCCGCAACGCCGTCAAGATCGACTGGAAGGCCGACCTGCAGGACCCGGTCCGCCGTGACTTCGTGGACAGGGCCGGCTTCGAGGCGCTGCTCTCCGAGCGGGGCATTTCCAACGACGACACCGTCGTCCTTTACGGCGGCAACAACAACTGGTTCGCCGCGTACGCGTACTGGTACTTCAAGCTGTACGGGCACAACAACGTCAAGCTGCTCGACGGCGGCCGGAAGAAGTGGGAGCTCGAGTCCCGCGAGCTCGTGACCGACGTGCCGCAGCGTGCCAGGACCAGCTACCACGCCCGCGAGCAGGACAAGGCGATCCGCGCGTTCCGCGACGAGGTCGTCGCCGCGATCGGCCGCGACAACCTGGTCGACGTCCGCTCGCCGGACGAGTTCGCCGGGCGGCTGCTGGCCCCGGCGCACCTGCCGCAGGAGCAGGCGCAGCGCGGAGGCCACATCCCGTCGGCCAAGAATGTCCCCTGGTCGAAGGCGGCCGAGGAAGACGGCACGTTCAAGTCCGATGACGCGCTGCGCACGCTCTACAGCGACGAGGCGGGCGTGGACTTCGGCAGGGACACGATCGCGTACTGCAGGATCGGCGAGCGCTCGGCGCACACCTGGTTCGTGCTGCACGAGCTGCTCGGGCAGGAGAACGTCAAGAACTACGACGGTTCGTGGACCGAGTACGGCTCGCTGGTCGGGGTCCCGATCGAGGTTGGGGACGGCAAGTGAGCGCTGACGGCTGCGGCGCCCCGGCGGGCGGGGTCCCGGTGAGCGCTGCCAAGGACGCCGGCACCCAGGCGGTGGTGCAGGGGCGGGTGACCCAGAACGGGTCAGCGGTGCCCGTCGGGTACGCGCGCCTGCTCAACTCCGGCGGCGAGTTCGTCGCCGAGGTGCCGCTCGGCGAGGACGGCGGGTTCCGGTTCTTCGCCGCCCCGGGTTCGTGGACGCTGCGCGTGCTCGCTCCCGGCAACGTCAGGGCCGAGCGCGAGGTGTCCGCCGACATCGGCAGGATCACCGAACTCGAGGTGGCTGTCTAGCGCGGAGATCGCTGGGTCGTGGCCCGCTGGGAGTGATTCCCGGCGGGCCACGAGCACGTTTGGTGTGTTCTTTTTCTTGCCATCTGCCCGTCGGCTGTTTCATCACCTGTTGTTCAACTGCTCGTTACTTTCGCCCCCTACAAATGGTGCGGGCCGTGGGAACACGGCGGGGATCATCACGACGCTTGGGGGCTAGGCGACATCATGTCGATCCAAGCTGATCCGGCAGGGGGCGGAAGCACCCTCCCGGTGACGGTAACCGGCCACTCCGAGGCACCGGCCACCACGCAGGCCCCGGGCGCCGCGAGCGCGGAGACCGCGCTTTCGGCCGTGGGCCTCACGCTGGGCTTCGGGCAGCGGACGGTCCTTTCCGATATCACGACGAACGTCCAGAAGGGCGCGATCACCGCGCTGATCGGCCCAACGGGCTCCGGCAAGTCCACGTTGCTGCGGACCTTCAACCGGATGAACGACAAGGTGACCGGCTACCGGCACGACGGTGACGTGCTGCTGGACGGGCGCAGCATCTGGCACCCGCATGTCGAGCTGATGACGCTGCGACGCCGAGTCGGCATGCTGTTCCAGCGGCCGAACCCGTTCCCCATGTCGATCATGGACAACGTGGTGGCCGGCGTGCGGGCGCACAAGATGGCCAGCCGCGCCGGGATCCGTGAGATCACGCAGCGGCGGCTCACCGAGGTCGGGTTGTGGGAAGCGGTCCACACCCGGCTGAAGGACTCGCCGTTCCGGCTGTCCGGCGGGCAGCAGCAGTTGCTCTGCCTGGCCCGGGCGCTGGCGGTCGATCCCGAGGTGCTGCTGCTCGATGAGCCCACGTCCTCGCTCGACCCGCTGGCCACGGAGTCGATCGAGGCGCTGATCAAGACGCTGACCCCGAAGATCACGGTGGTGATCGTCACCCACAACCTTGCCCAGGCCCGCCGGATCGCCGACAGCACGATCTTCCTCTACCAGGGGCACATGGTCGAGCACGGCGACACCGAGCAGGTCTTCGAGAACCCCGCTCACGAGGAGACCGCCCACTACGTGAGTGGCCACTTCGGCTAGTAAGGCCCCTCGGGCGAGAGGACGGCAACTCCGCTCACCCGAGGGCAAGAACCGCGCTTGAGCGCGGGCCTCATCGCACGCGCCGCGTGCGAGCCGTGTAGCGCACGCGTAAGCGTGCAAAAGCAAAGGAGTATTCCCCGGTGGCCAATAGAAGGATCCGCTTGGTGTGCACAGCGGCCGCCCTGGTCCCGCTCACGCTGCTGGCGGCTGCCTGCAGCAGCAGTTCGAGTTCGACGCCCAAGGCGACGTCCACGGCGTCGGCGCTCAATGCAACCGGCAAGTCGATCTCCGAGACCGGCAGCACGCTGCTGTTCCCGCTGTTCGGCACCTGGCAGACGGCCTACAGCACCGCGAACCCGGCCGTGACGATCACCTCGGGCGCGACGGGGTCGGGCACCGGCATCGCCGACGCCAGCGAGGGGCTCGTGAACATCGGCGCATCCGATGCGTACCTTTCCGCGTCGGACCTCGAGAAGTACCCGGGTCTGCTGAACATCCCGCTCGCGGTGGCGTCGGTCCAGGTGTTCTACAACCTGCCCGGGATCAAGTCGCTGAACCTGAACGGGACCGTGCTGGCCCAGATCTACAGCGGCAAGATCACCACCTGGAACGACGCGGCGATCGCCAAGCTCAACCCCGGCGTGACGCTGCCGTCGGAGAAGATCGTCACCCTGCACCGCGCGGACAGCTCGGGCAGCACGTTCCTGTTCACGTCCTACCTGAGCGCCCAGGACGCCAGCGCGTGGCCGTCGTCCAACGTCGGCACCACGATCACCTGGCCGTCGGCGCCTGGCGCGCTGGCCGAGACCGGCAGCGGCGGCATGGTGACCGGATGCGGCAGCACCAAGGGCTGCATCGCCTACATCGGGGTCAGCTACGACGCCAAGGCAGCGGCGGCCGGCCTCGCGTCGGCGGCGCTCGCGAACAAGGCGGGCAAGTACGTCCAGGACAACACGTCCTCACAGCAGGCCGCGCTGGCCAGCTTCCCGGCCGCTCCGTCCAGCGGTGCCGAGGCGCTGATCAACACGTCGGCCGCCGCCGGATACCCGATCATCAACTACGAGTACGGGATCGTGAAGAAGACCCAGCCGAGCGCCGCCGAGGCCAAGGCTGTCAAGGCGTTCCTGTCCTGGATCCTCACCACCGGCGACTCCGCGAAGAACCTGTCCACGGTGGGCTTCCTGGCGCTGCCCTCGGGCACGCTGTCTACGGCTCAGAGCCTGGTCAGCTCCATCGGCAGCTGATCTGATGGCAGCCACAGCACCGGCCGTGCCGAGCGGAGGGGCGGGTAACCCGCCCCTCCGCCGGACCGGCGCCTCGCTCCGCAACTTCATCCGCAACGGCGGCCTGGTCATGTGGCTCGGCCGCGGCGGTGCCGTGGTGCCGTTGCTCATGCTGTTCTTCGTGCTGATCACGCTGATCCTTCAGGCGATCCCGGCGATAAGGTTCAGTGGCCTGCACATCTTCACGGGAAAGACCTGGAACTTCGGTTCCCAGTACGCCACGCCGGTGACCTCGGATGGCGTCACCCACCTGGCCGGCGAGGAGTTCGGCGCGCTGCCGGAGATCCTCGGCACGCTCGCGACCTCGGCGATCGCACTGATCATCGCGGTCCCGGTGTCGATCGGAGCCGCACTGGCGATCGTCGAGCGGCTGCCCAGGCGGGCCGCGAGCGTGATCGGCGGGTTCATCGAGCTGCTGGCCGGTATACCCAGCGTGATCATCGGCCTGTGGGGCGCGCTGACCTTCGGCCCGTTCATCGCCCACCATATCTCCCCGGTCATCATCAAGGTCATTCCCAACTGGCCCGGCCTCGGCTTCTTCCACGGCGACGCCGGCAACGGCCAGGGCCTGCTGACCTCCGGCCTGATCCTTGCGATCATGGTGATCCCGATCGTGGCGTCCACGTCCCGCGACCTCATCCGCGGCGTGCCGCTGCTGCCGCGTGAGGGCGCGATCGCGCTCGGGATGTCGGACTCTCAGGCCGCACGGAAGGTGACCCTGCCGTGGGTCGGCGCTGGTCTGATCGGCGCGGCCGTGCTCGGCCTGGGCCGGGCGATCGGCGAGACGATCGCGGTCGCCATGGTCTGCGGCGTCGCGCTGGGCGCGCTGCCCAACAACCTGTATGGCGCCATGATCACCATCGCCGCCAACATCGTGCAGAACCTCGACACCGCGATCACGGACCGGATGGACGTCAGCGCGTTCGCCGAGCTGGCCCTGATCCTGATGGTGATCACCCTGGCCACGAACGTGGTCGCGCGGCTGATGGTGCGGCGGGTGTCCGGCACCGCGCTGCCGGTCGGAAGGGGGCTGTAAGCGATGACCGTGAGGCACAGTACATCGGCCGCGAGCAGCGGGACCGCCGACTGGACCCGAGTGCCG
The DNA here is from genome assembly GCA_030039095.1 of Streptosporangiaceae bacterium. The sequence goes on along the minus strand of JASHQP010000417.1, from coordinate 5,125 downwards.
CCGGGCCGGAAGATCAGCAACGCGGTGTTCTGGATTCTCTGCGGGATCGCGCTGCTCGTCATCGTCGGCCCTGCGATCTGGCTGGCCGGGGGGGTCGTCGTGCGGGCGATCCCGCACTTCCAGTTCAGCGTGCTGACCACGGACACCACGTCCGGTGACGCCGGCGGGCTCGAGCAGGCAATCCTCGGCACACTGCTGATCACCGTCGGTGTGCTGATCGTCGGCGGCACGATCAGCGTCCTCACCGGCCTGTACCTGGCCGAGTTCGCCGTTGGCCGGCACCGGTCGGTGCTGCGCGGCGGCTACGAGGTGCTGTCCGGCATCCCCTCGATCGTTCTCGGCCTGGTCGGCTACCTCACCCTGGTGATCGGCCTGCACTGGGGCTTCGGCTTGCTGCCCGCCGTGCTGGTGCTATCGGTGATCACGATCCCGTACATCACCAAGGCGACCGAGACGTCGCTGCTGCAGGTGCCCGCCTCGTACCGCGAGGGCGCGGAGGCGCTCGGCATCTCGCCCGGCTGGACGCTGCGGAAGATCGTGCTCAAGTCCGCGCTGCCCGGCATGATCACCGGCATGCTCGTGGCGATCGCGATCTCGGTCGGCGAGACTGCGCCGTTGCTGTACACGGCGGGCTGGACAGACCTGAACCCGACGCTGCAGCTGACCCACGCGCCGGTGGCCTTCCTCACCTACGCGATCTTCAATTTCTGGGACGCCGGGACGGCCTCGGGCCTGATCCTGTCCTACGACGCCGCGCTGATCCTGCTGGTGTTCGTCCTGATCATCATCATCCTGGGACGGGTGATCGTCGCGATCTCCCGGCGTTATGCGGAGTGACGGCCGTGCCGGGGGCCAGCGAGGAACCGGTTCGGGAGGGGGGAGGCAGGTCAGCATTCGCGCAGGTCCGCATGTCCGCGGGTAGCGGCCTGGACCGAGAGGGCCGTGACGGCGGCGCGGGTGTGGGCGCCGCGGTCGGAGGGCCCCGCGAGCGCGGGCTGTCCCGACCTGCGGTCGGAGTGCTCGCGGACCGGATCGCCGCCTCGCTCGTGCACCACGAGCCCGGCTGGCGGCTGCCGCGGCACACCGCGCTGGCGCGGCGGTACAACGTCAGCACCGCCGAGATCGACGCCGCCGTCGACGAGCTGTCGAGCAGGCATCTGGTCCGCCGGCTGCCGGACGGGCAGCTGTACCGGGTCAGCCCGGCCGAGTACCTCATCCCGATCGAGGGCATACCGGGCCTTGGCTCCTTCGCCGACCCGATGGGCGGGCAGATCGTGTGCCGGAGCCGCCAGGCCTCCTGGCGCCAGGTTCCCGAGGACATCGGGTGGGCGCTGCGGATTCCGCCCGCCGACCTGGTGGGCGTTGTCCGGGTGCAGTGGACGGCGAACGGCGAGCCGGCGGCGTTCTGCACGACCTACATGCTCAAGGAAATGGCAGGACCGTTCATCAACGCTGAGAGCAGCCAGGGCGCGACCGGCATCAGCCTGCTGCCGATCACCACCCCGGCCCGGCCGGATACCGAGCACGGCGAGCTCGTGCCGGTGGGCGAGCCGCGTGCGGTGCACGTGGAGATGCAGCTCCCGCCGCCCTCGGTCGCCAGGAGCCTGCGGCTGTCCGCTGGCCAGCCGGCCGCGCTCGTGACGGTGCGGTTCGATGATCCCGATGAGGATAGGCCAGTGGCGCTGACCATTGCGGTGTTCCGCCCCGACCTGTTCCGGATCGTGGTCGAGTCGGGCGGCCAGCTGGTGGCGAACGGCGAGGCCAGCCGGGCCAGCCGGCCGAGCGAGGTCAGCCGGGCCAGGCCGAGCGAGGTCAGTGCGGAGGGCGCTTCGTCCGCGGCCTGGACGCACGCGGTGCAGGACTGGGAACCGTGACCCGATCCTTTATCCGCAGCAGGTCCGGTATCCGCAGCAGGTCCGGCCGGCCGTGTGCCGTACGGCCCGCCGCGCGCTCACCCTGAAGATCATCCTGGTGACCGTGACCCACAAACGGGGCTAGCCCGTTGCGCCGCCGGTAGCACCACGTTGCGCCGCCGTTAGCACCCCGTCCCTGTAGCAGGGAAGGAGGTGCGGCACACATATAACCTATAAGCCTACTATGAATATAGGAAATATCGAGTACTAGACCCCGCGCCGGGCGGGCACGCAGGCCCGCGCGGACCCTCATCGCACGCGCCGCGTGCGAGTCGTGTAGCGCACGCCGTCGGCGTGCATTAGTGAAGGAGTCCCCTGGTGGCCAACAGAATCCGCTTGATGTGCACAGCGGCCGCCCTGGTCCCGCTTACCCTGCTGGCGGCTGCCTGCAGCAGCAGTTCAACTACCTCAGCGCCCAAGGCGACGTCCACGGCGGCGGCGCTCAGCGCATCCGGCAAGGAGATCTCCGAGACCGGCAGCACGATCCTGTTCCCGCTGTTCGGCGCCTGGCAGACGGCCTACAGCACCGCGAACCCAGCCGTGACGATCACGTCGGGCTCCACGGGGTCGGGCGTCGGAATCGCGGACGCGGGCGAGGACCTGGTCAACATCGGCGCGTCCGATGCCCCCCTGTCCGCCGCCGACCTCGCGAAGTACCCCGGGCTGCTCAACATCCCGCTCACGGTGGCCGCGATCATGGTCAACTACAACCTGCCGGGGGTGAAGTCGCTGAACCTGAACGGCAAGGTTCTCGCGGAGATCTACACCGGCAAGATCACTACCTGGAATGATCCGGCGATCGCCGCGCTCAACCCGGGCGCGGCGCTGCCGTCGGCGAAGATCGTCACCCTGCACCGCGCCGACGGCTCGGGAGCCACGTTCCAGTTCACCTCGTACCTGAACGCCCAGGACCCGAGCGGGTGGCCGTCCACCGACATCGGCACGACCATCACGTGGCCGACCGTGCCGGGCGCGCTGTCCGAGACCGGCAACGGCGGCATGGTGACCGGCTGCGGCAGCACCCCGGACTGCATCGCCTACATCGGGAACAGCTATGAGGCCAAGACCGACGCCGCTGGCCTCGGCCAGGCGGCCCTCGCCAACAAGGCGGGCAAGTACGCCACGGCCACCAGCTCGGCGATCGACGCCGCACTGGCCAGCTTCCCGGCCGCGCCCGCCAACGGCGCCGAGCAGCTGGTAAACACGTCGGCGCCCGCCGGGTACCCGATCATCAACTACGAGTACGCGATCGTGAAGAAGGCCCAGCCGAGCGCCGCCGAGGCCAGTGCCATCAAGGCGTTCCTGTCCTGGATCCTCACGAACGGCGACACCTCGAAGTACCTGGCGGCGACCTACGGCACGGCGATCCCGTCGGCAACGCTGTCGGTGTCCCGGGCCCTGGTCGGCTCGCTCGAGGGCTGAGCAGCTGCCAGTTTCGGCACCGCCCGTGCCGGGTGGAGGGGCGGGCACCCGCCCCTCCACCCGCGGCACTTTCCCGGCAGCCTGGACACGCGTGGTCGAGGACTGGGAGCCTTGACCCGATATGCCATATTCCGCAGCAGGTCAGGCGCCGCGCGCCCCGCGCGCCCCACGCGCGCCGCAGGTCGCCCCGAGGGATAAGCCGCATCACGGCGAGTTAATAGCCGTCATCGCGGTCGTGCTGCTGGTGGCTCACCTTCTGCTGGCGCAGCTGGCGCTGTTGCTCACCGCGGCCATGTATGTGGTCGACCGGGCCGCCCGCTGGCGGCCGGAATGGCTGACGGCCCCGGCCGGGGCCGGCCTGGTCTGGGCGCTCGCGATCGGTCCGTCCCGCGCGGTGAGCGACTTCACCGCGGGTCCCCGGCACGTGCTCGGCTACCTGGGCGCGATCGGCGGGCATCCCGGGCACCTGCTGCACCTGTCCGATGCCTACTCCGGCCTCGCGCACTGGCTGCCCGAGCAGTTCCCGCTCGCGCTGATCCTGGCCTCCGCCGAGACCTTCGGCCTGTCCTGGCTGCAGCGGCGGCTCGGCGGCGGGCATCCCTGGCGCGCAGGCCTCATCGTGACCACCCGCCGGCGAACGACCGCCGCCGGGCTCAGGTCGGGCGCGGGCGTCGTGACCAGGGACGGCTGCTGCGTCGGCGTGGACGTGCCAACCGGCCGTCCCGCCGCCATTTCGTGGCGGGAAGCCGAGGGCGGTGTGCTCTGCGCGGGGACGTCAGCGGACCAGGGCGGGTTCGCTCTTGCCCACGCCGCGGTCAGGCGGCGCAAGCCGGTGATCGTCATCGACCTGGCCGGATCCGCGCACCTCGCCGAGTCGCTGGCTGCCGCGTGCGCGGAGGCTGACGCGCCGCTGCACGGTTTCGGGCCCGCCGGGCCCTGCCACTACGAGCCGCTGCGTGGCGGTGATCCCGCCCGGGTGGCGGCGCTCGTCATGGCCACGATCGACTGGGCCGACGTCGGTGATCAGCAGCGGCGCTCCTGCGCCGCCTACCTGACCGACGCGCTCGCGGTCCAGGCCGCCGCCCCCGGCGACCGGCGGGTGCCGGTACTGGACGATCTCGCCGGCCTGCTCACTCCGGACGGGCTCCGTGAGCGCGCAGCAAGGATCCCGCCGTATCATCCGCGCCGCGACGTGCTGACCGACCGGGCGGCCGTGTCGGCCGGACTGCTCCAGGCTGATCCGGCCACCGTGGCCGCGCCCGCCGTGCAGCTGCCCAGGCTGCGCGCGTCGGCGCTCGGACGCTGGCTGGGGCCCGGGCCGGCGGACGCGCCGCGGGTCAGCCTCGGCCAGACCGTCAGGGGACGGGGAGTCGCCCTGTTCTCGCTGGACGGCGGCGCCGACCATGGCGCGGCCACGATGATCGCCGGGCTGGTCGCCGCCGACCTGACGGCCGTCTGCGGCGAGCTCTCCGGAATGTCCGTACCGGGGGATAGCTTGGCCTGGATCAACGGGTGCGAGGTCATGGGCCAGCGGGTCCTGGCCGACCTCGTCCGGATTGGCCACGGTGCCGGGATGGCCGTGGTGCTCGGCACGGGGTCCGGTGATGCTGCGGATCGCCTGGCCGCGGACGTGAACGTGCTGGTCGCGGATGGCCCGGTCGATCAGGCACTGATGGGCGCCTTCACGGATGGCCTGCCAGCCCTGGCGCCGGCTGCCTCCGGCGGGTTCGCGCTGCTGGCCAGGGATCCACGGCCGCGGGTGCTGCCGCAGTGCCGGCATGTCCCCGCCA
>JASHQP010000416.1 GCA_030039095.1 Streptosporangiaceae bacterium | reverse complement strand
CCCCGCCGGAGGCCGGCTTGCCGGCCGCCCTGGTGGACAGCCAGGACCGGATCGTGATCCAGCCCAGCCACAGGAAGACGATGATGATGAGGGCGATCGCGCCCTGGTGCAGCAGCGCGGACCTGAACGCGGCGACCAGCGTCGAGTCGGCAGGACTCAGACCCGAATTCATACCCGGCATCGGATCCGCTCCTTCGTCATGGCCCCTTCGATTGGCTGCGCGTCCTTCCGCCTTTCGGCCGCGGGCGCGCTTTTCACCTAAGTTGTCACTGCCTTTTCTGTCAACCAGTCAGATCCGCCGTCTTGATACGGGTTTTCTGCCATCTGCGCTGCGGGAAACTACTTATCCGCCCGCGTGCACCTCTGCGCCGGCATGCGGTTCCTTTCCGTGCTCGCGGGCGAAGGTTCAGGAGCGGACGAGGCGCGCGATCGCCTGATGTAGCCGTCCTTGTCGTGGCTGTAACCGTACATGGTGTCCCTCAGCTCATCCCGGTGCGGCACGGATGTGATATCGCTGCAGCCGCAGGCTGTTCGACACGACGAATACCGACGACAGCGCCATGGCGGCCGAGGCGAGGACCGGATTCAGGAATCCGAGCGCGGCGAGTGGGAGGGCGGCGAGGTTGTAGCCGAACGCCCACGCGAGATTGCGGCGGATCGTCCGGAACGTGGCACGCGCGAGCTTGATCGCATCGGCGACCGTCATCAGGTCGTCGCGGAGCAGAATCAGGTCGGCGGCGCAGATCGCGACGTCCGTCCCGGAGCCGAGGGCCAGCCCGAGGTCGGCCGCGGCGAGCGCCGGGGCGTCGTTGACGCCGTCGCCTGCCATCGCCACCTTGTGTCCCTGTTCCTTCAGCCCGGTGATGAAATCGGACTTCCCGGCCGGCAGCACCCCGGCGATGACCTCATCGATGCCCACCGCCGCGGCGACGGCCCGGGCGGTGGCCTCGGAGTCCCCGGTCAGCAGCACCGGGTGCATCCCGAGGCGGCGCAGTTCGGCGACGGCGGGCGCGGCGGACGGCTTGATCGCGTCGGCGACCGCGATCGCGCCCACGACGGCGTCGTCCCAGCCGACCAGCACCGCGGTGCGGCCGGCCCGTTCCCACGAACGGCACTGGGCGATCAGCCCGGACGGGGCCGCCAGTCCCTGCTCAGCGAACAGCCTCGGCTGCCCGACGACGACATCGCGGCCGTCCACCACACCGCGCGCGCCCAGTCCCGGCAGGGCCGTGAACTCCCCGGCCTGCGGCAGTGGGGCGGCCTCGGCCCTGGCGGCCCTGCTGATCGCCGCGGCCACCGGGTGCTCGGAGGCCTGCTCCACGGCGCCCGCGTACCTGAGCAGGTCCGAGCGCATCACGCCCGCGGCGGGCCGCACGCCGGCCAGCGTCATCTGGCCGGTGGTGACCGTGCCGGTCTTGTCCAGCACCACCACGTCGATCGACCGGGATGACTCCAGGGCTTGGTAGCCCTTGATGAATATCCCGAGCCGAGCGCCACGCCCGCACGCCGCGACCAGAGCCGCGGGGGTGGCCAGGCCCAGCGCGCACGGGCACGCGATGATCAGCACGGCGAGCCCGGCGCTGAACGCGTGCCCGGGGGCGGACCCGGCCAGCAGCCACCCAGCCACGGTCGCGACCGTCATCACCAGGACGGCGGGGACGAACACGCCGCAGATCCGGTCCGCCACCCGCTGTATGGCCGCTTTGTCCGCCTGTGCCTGCTCCACCAGCCTGATCAGCTGCGCGAGCTGGGTATCCTGGCCGGTCTTGTCCGCCCGCACGACCAGCCGCCCGGTCAGGGCTATGGTGCCGGCCATCACGCTGTCGCGCTCGGCGGCCTCACCGGGCACTGATTCGCCGGTCATCATGCTGCGGTCGACCGCGGAGCGCCCGAACAGCACCTCGCCGTCGGCGGCGATGCTCTCACCCGGGCGGACGATGAACGTGTCCCCGGGCTGCAGGCGGTCGGCGGGGACGAGCCGCTCGGCTCCGTCCGGGCCGACCAGGCACACGTCCCGGGTGCCCGAAGCGGCCAGATCGCGCATGGCCTCTCCGGCGATGCGCCGGGCCCGCGCCTCGTACAGCCGCCCCGCCAGCAGGAACGTGGTGATCGTCGCCGCGGTCTCCAGGTAGATGCCGCCGCCCGAGGCGTGGACCAGAAGCTGGCGGACGCTCACGCCACCCTGGCCCCGGTCCAGGAAGAACATGGCGTACACCGACCAGCCGCAGGCCGCGACGACGCCCAGCGACACCAGCGTGTCCATCGAGGACGTCCCGTGCCGGGCGTTTTGAAGGGCGGCGCGGTGGAACGGCCACGCGCACCACAGCGCCATCGGCGCCGCGCAGGCCAGCAGCAGCCACTGCCAGCCGCCGAACCGCAGTGATGGCGCCAGCGAAAGCATCAGCGAGAGGTCGGTCAGCGGGACGAAGAAGATCAGCGCCACGATCAGCCGCCTCCGCAGGTAAGCGACGTGACGGGCGGAATCGTCCGCACCTGCGGTGCCCGATGGCCGCCCTGGTCCGCTCGCGGCGTACCCGGCTTCCTTGACCGCGTCGGTGAGCACCCGCACCGGCATGCCGGCCGGGGCAGTGACCCGGGCCGTCGCTGTCGCATAGTTCACCGCGGCGAAGACGTCATCCAGCTTGTTGAGCTTCTTCTCGACCCGGGCCGCGCACGCGGCACACGTCATGCCCTCGATGGACAGCTCGAGTTCCCGCACTCCGGCCGCCGCGCGCGCACCGGTCCTGGTGCTCGCGGCGGCTCCTGGTGCCCGCTGCAGGCTGGGTGACCGCACCTCGTGGATCCGGGACATCAGGTGCCTGATCGCGCACGAGCGTCTTCGAGGGCCTCGAGCAGCAACTGGCGGGTCTCGCCCTCCCTGAACCATCCGACCGAGATGTAAAGAACGGCGGCCAGGGAGAAAAATCCGGAAGGGATCCACATGACGGCGCCGGCCAGAACCTGGTTGCTCAGCGCGTGCGCGCTCCCGCCCCACGGCGGCGGGAGCGCGGTGAGGTAGGGGTAGAGCGGACGGTGCACCAGGATGAAGACCAGTGCGATGACCACCATCACGGGCATCAGCAGGACCACCACCATGATCCGCTGCAGGTAGCCCGGCCTGGGCCCGACCGAATCGACGCCGAAGACGACACCCCACAGCAGTGCTCCGACCACGAGGTAGCCGAGCTCCTGGAAGTCATGGATGTACTGGTTCTCGAGGGCGAGGTTGTAGAACCCGGTGAGGTGGGTCGCCAGGAGGTCAACCGCGTACAGGCTGCCCACGACCCACGGGCGGGTGAGGGCGTGCGCGATCCGGCTGTGCAGGACCGGCTCGAGGTACCGTGACCGCCCGCGCGGCGTCGAGGCACCCAGCGCCAGGGTGGCGGGCGCTCCCAGCACGGCGAGCGCCGGCACCACGCTCAGCAGCAGCATGTTCTGGCCCATGCGCACGGCGAGGTCGACATCGGAGTACGTAGCGAATGGCCCGTCGACGACGGCGACCAGGACGACCAGGCTCGCGACGAACGCCCAGGCGCGCCGCGGCGGGAAGGCCGGCCCCGGCCGGCGCCGTATCCACGGCAAGCCCGCCAGGTAGAGCACGCCGACGACGATGATGGGGACCACGACCAGCGGTTCGAAGCTCCACCCGCGCAGCAGTGCCCCCGCCGAGAACGGCGGCGGGACGGCGGCGGCCAGAGCCATCTGCCCTCCTCTTCCCGTCCTTCACGAGCACGGCCAGCGGGCGCCTGGCCTCGCATCAGGTGCGGCAGCGGTGCGCACGCCTCGGCCGACAGCCGCCGCCGCCGCGAAGACGATGGCCACCTACCGAGTGAGCACCCAGCAACCGGCGCCGCGCGGGCGTCCGGGGCGCGACCTTTACGAGTCCCTGGGTTGTGTCTTACGCCACAGGTTGTGTCTTACGCCACCTCGTCACGGTACCGTCCTGCGGATTGGGGCTTCCCGCATTTGCCAGGTGATAGTGACTTTACATCGGCTCGGGTCAGGATGTATCTGCGTCTTGCCGCAGTCTCGGCGGGAATAATGCGTATTCCTGCTACGTAGATTGCCGCAATACACATTGCGGGTAAACCCTTAGCGCTGCTGCGGCCCTACCCGGTTGACAAAGGATTTCTCCCGGCTCTTAGCTGACATCACGGGCAGGAAATGCGGCTAGATTCCAGGAAGGCGATGAGCTTCGCAGCGGGCGGTGAGTGGTGGCTGGTGGTCATTGCCCTCGCGGCAGTGTCGGTCATGGTGCTGGCCGCTGCCGGCAGAATGCGCCGCCGCCGCTGGCGCTGGATATCGGCCGTGCTCGGCGGGGCTGGCTGCGTATCGGCAGTGAGCTGGGCGGCAGTGCTGGCGACCGCCATGCCGACGAGCGTAGCGGCGGCGCCCGCATCCTGGGGAGTGGCGCAGGTCGTCGCGCCGAAGGTCACGCCTACCGCGAAGGCCTGGCCGGTCGGCGGCCCGGACAGCGGGCTCATGATGCCGGCACTCGCACCCGACGGCTCGGTGTGGATCGGCGAGATGGCTGCCAACAAGATCGCACGGCTCAGGCCTGCCGGCAACGTCGTCCAGCAGGTCGCGCTTCCCGGCGGCTACAAGGAAATCATGGGCCTGGCGGTGGGCCAGAACGGCCGTGTCTGGATCGCCGAGGAGCATGCGCAGGCGCTCGGCATGTTCGACCCGTCGACAGGCCTCTACCATCAGTACCGGATCCCCGCGGCCGATCCGGCGCCGCTGGGAATCGCCGTCGACGCGAGCGGCAACGTATGGTTCACGGAACTGAACGGGGACCGGATCGGCAGGTTCGATCCCGGCACCGCACGGTTCACGCAGTTCAGCATCCCGACACCGGGGGCGGCGCCGTACTGGCTCGCGATCGCTCCCGATGGCGGTGTCTGGTTCACGGACTTCGGCACCGGCCAGGTCGGCGTCCTGCAACCCGCGACCGGCCTGATCCGCCAGTACCGGCTGCCCGCGGACCAGTACCCGGCGGGTATCGCCGTCGGCCCGGACGGGACGCCGTGGGTTGCCACGATCGAGGGATCGCTGTTCCGCGTCCAGCCGGTCACCGGACACATGAGCCGGTTCCTGGTGCCAGCCGGTGACACCTATGGCGTGGCGGTGACCGGGGACGGGACGGTGTGGCTGGGCGCGGCGTCCGGTGACGCGGTCTATGCGTTCGATCCCGTGAGCGCCCGTATCCTGCGGTTCGTTCTGCCCGGCGCACAGGCACCGTGGTGGCCCGTCGCGGCCGGAAGCCACCGGGTGTGGGTGGCGGTCAGCGCCAGTGCGGGCGAACTCGGAGAGATCAGCGCGCGGGGATAGGGCAAGCATGCGATCCGGGGTCGCGATCGCGACCGCGGTCTTCGCACGGCCGGCCTCGGCGGCACCAGGTCACTCGACCAGCTGTGCGTCCCGGGCGAACCGGACAAGCTGAGCCCGGGTATGCGCCCCGGTCTTGCGCACGATCCGGGACCGATGGGTCTCAACCGTACGCACAGCCAAAGACAACGCCTCCGAGATCTCCGCATTCGTATACCCCAGCGCCACCAGCCGCAGAATCTCTCGCTCACGCCGGGTCAGCTCAACCGTATTACGACCCGGCGACGCACCCGCCTGGCCCTTCCACCGGATCATCGCGGCACCCAGCGACGGCTGCAGGTACTCCCTGCCCGAAGCAACCGAACGGATGGCCCCCACCAACTCATCAGCCGCAGCATCCTTCAGAACATAACCACGGGCACCAGCAGCAAGCACCGCCTCGACAACCGCAAGACTGTCGATCATCGACAACGCCAGCACCGGCACACCACGAAAACCCTCCGCCACCGCCAGCACCACATCCTGACCCCGCGCACCGCGACCCAGCACCAGGTCCAGCAAGATCACATCCGGCGCGCAGTCCAGCGCAACAGCCTCCTCCACACTCGCCGCCTCACCACACACCTCCAAATCCGGTTGCTGCTCGATCAGCAGACGCAACCCCGCACGCACCACCGCATGATCATCGACCAGCAACACCCTCAGCGGCCCACCCGCCCGCGAAGACACATCCGCTGCACGCTCACCACTCATGACAACCGAGAGCGTAGTTGAGATGGATTTGCCGCGGCCCGGCGACGATCCGGCCGGTCACCGGCCGCGGCGCTGCGCATCGGCCCTCTTGCCGGCCAGGTAACGGTTGTACGCGCGCAGTTCCTCATCACTCTCGCCCGGCTGCGGGACCGGGTCCGGCCGCGGGACCGGGTCCGGCCGCGTGCCACGGGCCGCGGGCGAGGTGGCGTCGCGACGCAACTGCATCCAGAGATAAATGACGTAGCAGCCGTAACCGGGCCACATGAAGGAGTAGAAGTCGCTCAGCAGGTTGCCGTCGAGAGCCCGCTGCACCTGCCACCACGTGGCGCCCGCACAGCCGACGACCATGAGCACGGCCACCAGCGTCAGCCACGCCATGTGCTGCCGGGCAGCTTCGACGATCCCGGGCTCGCCGGGCGGCGGCCGATCCCCCGGCCTGGGCTCCGTGGTCACGTCGTGACCCTCGTGCCCAACAGCCAGCTTGCGACCTGCAGTCCCGGCGAGCAGGGCGGCGCCGCAGCCGCCGCCAGCAGCGCCGCGGACACTCTGCCAGGGTTCCTCACGGGCCGCTCCCTGTCGCGATAACGCTGAAATCGCGATGACCATCAATGACCGGTATTCTGCATCGGCATCCCCGCACCTGTCGAGCCTTCGGGCGCACCGCGGCATTCACGCCGACGGCATTGCGTGATTCTCACATTGAACATGCGGTTTTACCGCATGGGCTGCACAGCATCACACGTAATCCAGATCCTGAAAGCCGCATATTCGATGTGGCAGACGTCCGATGTGCTACGAGTCCGGCGTCGCTAGAGTCATCATTTGTTCAGCAACATGTATCCGGCGTAGTGCCTAAGTCTGAGTTCTGGTGAAGCAGATGGCCGCATCACGGTGGCAAGGTCCAATTACCGGTCGCAAGCTCGCGCGCCGCGCATCTGCCGGCCGCAAGCTCGCGCGCCGCGCGTCGCTCGGAGCCGCCGCCGTCGTCGCCCTGCTCGTGCTCAGCGCGTGTCAGCCGGACACGATCACCCAGAGCGGCGACACCGTCCACCATCTGTGGATGGTCTACCTCGTCGCCGCCATCGTCGTGTTCGTCGGCGAGGCCGCCGCGATCATCTGGTTCGTGTTCCGGTTCCGGCTGCGACGCGGCCAGGACCCGAACGACTACCCCAAGCAGATCCACGGCAACAACCGCCTCGAGCTCGCATGGACCGTTCTGCCAGCGATACTGCTGTTCACGCTCGTCGGCATGTCTCTGTATACCTACGAGCAGATCAACGCCGATCCGCCTCCCCGGCTGACGGTCGACGTCACCGCCTATCAGTGGCAGTGGTCGTTCGCCTACGCCGACGGCAGCGGCAAGCCCTACGGGGTGACCCAGAACGCGCAGAGCCAGACACAGGGCCCGGTTCTGTACCTTCCGGTCCAGGAGCAGATCCGCTTCGTGATCAGGTCGGCGGACGTCGTCCACTCGATGTTCGTCCCGGCGTTCTTCTGGAAGCGGGACGCGGTGCCGGGCCAGACCAACTACTACACCGAGGTGCTGGACAGCGACAGCGCCGGGCATACCTATCCGGGTGCCTGCGCCCAGCTGTGCGGGATGTACCACAGCCAGATGCGGTTCACCGTCGCGCCGCTGACCCAGGCGCAGTTCCAGCGCTGGCTGACGTCCCAGGAGACGAAGCAGACCAAGACGGCGGCGTGCACGCCGAACGGCACCTCGCTGCAGATCTCCGCCCACAACATCCACTTCTCCACCAGTTGCCTGGCCGCTCCGGCCGGCAAGCCGTTCACCATCACCTTCCGCAACGAAGACTCCGGCGTGCCGCACGACGTGGCGATCTACACCAACTCGTCCGCCACGAAGGTGCTGTTCCGCGGTCAGATCGTGACCGGCGTGAAGACGGTCACCTATCACGTTCCGGCGCTGCCGGCCGGCACCTACTACTTCCGGTGTGACGTGCATCCGACGGCGATGCACGGCACCTTCGTCGTCAAGTAGGCCAGAGGAGGCGAACGAACCGTGGCCATCACAGAGGCAGAGGTCCGGGGGATCCATCCGGAGTCGCCTCGCCGCCGCCCCGCGTGGGTGGAATGGCTCACCACCACCGATCACAAGAAGATCGGGATCATGTACATGATCACGGCGTTCTGCTTCTTCCTCGTCGGTGGCGTGCTGGCCATGGTGATCCGGACGAACCTGCTCACGCCCGCCGGGACGCTGGGCAACTACAGCACCTACAACCAGATGTTCTCGATGCACGGCACCGTGATGATCTTCCTGTTCGTCATGCCGGTCACGATCGGCATCGCGAACTACATGGTGCCGCTGATGATCGGCGCGGCGGACATGGCGTTCCCGCGAGTCAACGCCTTCTCCTACTGGACGTTCCCGCTCGGCGGGATCATCATCATGTGCGGCTTCATCTCGCCGTACGGCGCGGCCCAGGCCGGGTGGACGAGCTACCCGCCACTGTCGGAGAGCCACCTGGTGGGGTCGTCGCCCGGGTACGGGGAGGACATGTGGATCCTCGGCCTGATCGTCGTCGGCATCGGGTCGCTGCTCGGCGCCATCAACCTGCTGGTGACGATGTTCAAGATGCGCGCGCCGGGCATGACGCTGTACCGCATGCCGATCTTCTGCTGGACGATGATGGTCACCTCGCTGCTGCTGGTGCTCGCCCTGCCCACGTTCACCTCGGCGCTGATAGCCCTGTACGTCGACCGCAACTTCGGCGGGAACTTCTTCTCCCCGGCCGTCGGCGGCGGAGGGGTGATCCTCTACCAGAACATCTTCTGGTTCTTCGCCCATCCCGAGGTGTACATCCTGATCCTGCCGTCGATGGGGATCGTCTCCGAGGTGATCCCGGTCTTCTCCCGCAAACCGCTGTTCGGCTACCGCGCGTTCATCTGGGCGACGCTGGCGATCGGCACCCTCTCGTTCGGCGTCTGGGCCCACCACATGTTCACGACCGGCGCCGCCTACTCGCCCTTCTTCGCCGTCATGACCGCCGCGATCGCGGTGCCGACCGGCATGAAGTTCTTCAACTGGACCGCGACGCTGTGGGGCGGCCGCATCCGGATGACCTCGGCGATGTACTTCGCGATCGGGTTCTTGCTGATGTTCCTGGTCGGAGGCGTCGACGGGGTGTTCCTCGGCTCGCCGCCTGTGGACTACCAGCTGCACGCCACCTACTGGGTCGTGGCGCACATCCACTACGTCCTCTTCGGGGGCGCGGCCATGGGCATCTTGTGCGGGTTCTACTACTGGTGGCCGAAGTGGACCGGCCGGTTCCTCAGCGAGCGGCTCGGGAAGACCCACTTCTGGCTGTGGTTCGTCGGCGGGAACCTCGCCTTCATGCCGATGCACATCGACGGGCTGGAGGGAATGCGCCGGCGGATCGCCAGCTACCTGCCGCAATTCCAGACACTCAACGACATCTCGACTGTCGGGGCATACATAATCGGCATCGGCGCAATCGTCTTCGTCGTCAACGTGCTCATCACGGCCCGCAAGCCGCGGACCGCGCCCGACGACCCGTGGGAGGCGAACTCGCTGGAGTGGGCGACGACCTCGCCGCCGCCACCGTGGAATTTCGACTCCGTGCCACGCATCCGCTCCGAGCGCCCGGTCTACGACATGCGGATGGCCGCCGCTGCCGGGCCGGCTCATGCCGCGAGCGCTTCGCCCGGCGATCTGCCTGACGATCCACCGCCCGGCAGCGACCCACTGACGGGAGGCGAGGCGTGATGGCCGTCGAGACCAAGCCCCCGCACGCGCCTACCAGCGGCATCGACAAGGTGCCTGCGGTCGTGCTCGCCACGGTGTTCTTCGTCTGCTCCGAGGCGATCTTCTTCTCGGCCCTGTTCGCCGCCTGGTTCACCGCCCGCGGCCGGACTGACCACTGGCCGCCTCCCGGGATCGTCATCCACCCGACGCTCGGCGCTATCGCCAGCGGCCTGCTCATCCTGTCCAGCGTGCAGATGTACCAGGCCCGCATGGTGATCCGCCTCGGCGACGTGCGCGGCATGGGCCGACTGCTGTGGGGCGGGATCATCCTGGGCCTGTGCGCGCTCGCCGTGCAGCTCATCGACCTGTCGCAGCTGAACTTCACCGTCAGCACCGACGGGTTCGGCACCATCTACTGGACCACCAGCGTCCTTGACAGCGCACACGTGGCCGGCGCCATCGTCTTCGCGTTCCTCGTCCTGGACCGGAAGTGGATGGGCGTCATCAGGCGAAACAATCACGACCTGATGACCGCAGCCGCGATCTTCTGGCACTTCGTCGTGGGCCTGTCGGTCTTCACCTTCCTCGTGCTGGAGGTCGTGTCATGAGACAGGGTGCCCGGATCTGGGTCGTCCTCGGCGCGTTCGGGGCGGTGGCGACTGTCGTCTTCATACTTCTCACCGCTCGGTTCCTCCAGGTCGCCGCCGGTGTCATGCTCGGGGTGTTCGCGCTGTCCATGCTCTACATCGGCTGGGTGCTGCATTCCGGCCGCTACACCGACCCGACCGACCAGCCCGGCGCGGAGGCGGAAGTAGGACCGGAGCATGTCTTCCCTCCGAGCTGGGCACCGCCGCTGCTCGCGCTGGGGATCGCGCTGGCCGCGGTCGGAGTGCGCTTCACCCTCGCACTGGTGGCCATCGGCGCCACGATCATCGTGCTGACGCTGTTCACCTGGATCGTGCAGCGCGTCGACGTCATGCGGATGGCGCATACCACCCTGCAGGCCGGGGTCCCACCAGCTGAATTCGCTGATCCAGCTGCCGGCGTCGGCCCGGGCGGACCCGGGCCCGGCACGCCCGAGCCAGGCAGTCCCCGGATTGGACACGGCAATGCATAGGACACCCGCACGACCACGCGCAACCCTGCGGCTGGCCTGCGTTGCGATCCTCGCCGCGGTGGCCGCCATCCTCACCGCCTGCAGCAGTGCCGGGATGGGGAGCGACACTCCGACCACCCCGTCGCCCACCGCGTCATCGCCTACCGCGTCATCGCCCACCACACCGGCCGCACCTGCCGCCACGCCCACACCGGCCAGCGGGACGCACCCGGCGGCCGCGTGCACGCCGAACGGCACCTCGCTGCAGATCTCCGCACACGACATCAAGTTCGACAAGAGCTGCCTCGCGGCCCCGGCCGGCAAGCCGTTCACGATCACGTTCAAGAACGAGGATTCGGGAGTACCGCACGACGTCGCGATCTACACCAACTCCTCCGCGACGACAACCCTGTTCAAGGGCACGGTCATCACCGGGCCCTCGACCATCACCTACCACGTCCCCGCG
>JASHQP010000415.1 GCA_030039095.1 Streptosporangiaceae bacterium | reverse complement strand
CAGGCAGATGATGAGCAGGATGCAGCTCCCGCCCGACCCCCGGGCGGATGCCGTGGCCGCGCGAGCGCCCGGCACGCCCAGCACGCTTGCCATGACGATCGCTGGCAGCGTGGCGATCGCGAGCATCCGCTGCCGGTGGCGGCCGCCGGGTTCCGTTCCGCCGGCCCGCTCGTCCGTGGGCTGCTCGTCCGTGGGCGGCTCGTCGTCGAACTCTCCCCCGAACTCGTCGTCGAACTCGTCGTCGAGCGGATCTGCGGGCAGCGGCCCGCGGAAGGGCTGGCCCGGCGCGGCAGGCAACGGCTCATCCGTCAGCGTCCATGCGAACGCCATGGAGCCGCCGACGATCGCGAGCAGCATCCCGATGAAGAACCCGCCCAGGTTCGACGCGGGGAACGAGAGGATGCCGATCAGCACGCCGGCTACGCCGTAGAACACCCGGTGCCCGGGGTTCAGCCAGACCGCGACGCCGCACGCGATCAGCAGGACGCCGATCAGCACGCCGAACACGCCGCCGATCCCGATGTAAATGACGAGCTTGACCGCACCGTGGCTGAGCACGCCGCTCAGCGGAATGCCGATCAGCTCGAGGCCGGCCACGGCGAGCAGCAGGCCGCCCCAGAACGGGCGGGCTCGCCGCCATGCCCGCCAGGACGCACGCCGGAGGTCAGCCATGGTTACGGGCAGCTCCCGCCGAAGCTGACGTGCAGGCCCGGCAGGGTGAACGTGCCGGCGGTGGTCAGCCACGTGTGCTGGACGAGGTTGCGGATCGTGATCGACGCGGCCTGCTCGCCGAACCCGCCCGCGGCACCGGCCGTGCCCGGTGTCGCCGTCAGCGTCCCCGCGTCCTGGCCGATGGTGATCCCGTGGAAGGTGGCGGAACTCCCGGCCAGGGAGCTCGCGTCAACGATCAGGTTGGTAGCCGACACCGGCGTGCTGCCGCCAGCGGTGAGCCGCAGGGTGAGCGGCCCCGCCTTCACCGCCTGGCACAGGCTGCTGAGCGTGGCGGAGCCGATACCGGACACGATCACCGGCTGCGTTCCGGAGCCGGCCGAGACCTGCGAGCCGAACTGCTCGAAGCCGGTCCCGTTCAGCTGGGTCGCGGTGACCAGGAACTGCTGACCGGATACCGAGACGTTGGCGGCGATCGCTCCCTGGGCGGTGAGGGCCACAAGAGTGGCAGCGATCACGCCGGCGGGCACGAGGATGACGGCGAGCCGCTTCCACCTGACCCGGCCGGCGGCGGATGCGGACGTTCGGTGCCTTGCGACCATGACGCTCCCTACCCGTGCCTGCCTGGACGGTGCACGCTCTTTCCTATTTCTTCTGCAACAGCGCGCTGCCTACCTGCCCACCAGAGAGGCGCACGGGCGTGCCGCGCGATCTGGATAGCATGCTCGCTACCGCTACCTACCTGGGTAACTCCGATAAGTTACGGCTCGGTAAGGTCGATGTCCAGCGATTCGCGACGATCGGTCGCGCCGTTAGGAAATTGCAATATCTTCCTGACTCTTCCGATGTCAGCTTGCAGCTTCTTCCGAGGCGGCCGCACTCGCCGACGGGTGGGCGGTGACCAGCAGCGACCGGCCCGGCTCGACGCCCGTGCCGAGTTCCGCGGCGTCGACGCGATCGCTCACCCGCCAGCCCGCCCGGCCGAGAAGTTCCAGATGGGCCGACGGCGGGAGGATCGTCAGCCAGGACTCGCGGGGGTGACCGCGCCGCGAGTTCGCCACGGCAGCAACCCGCCCGGAGTCGAGGCCTTCGCGGTGCGTGGCGAGGCTGACGGCGAGCTCGCTGCCCGCGGCCGCCCTCGCGCGCAGCGCGCCGAGCAGGCGCACGCAGGTCGCCTGGTCCAGGTAGACCAGCAGGCCCTCGCAGAGGAACAGGGTCGGCTTGCCAGCGTCGTGCCCGCTGGCCTCGAGCACTCCCGCGACGTCGTCATCGCGGAAGTCGGCCGCGGCCAGCGTGGGCCCGCCGGAGCCGGGATCGGTCCCCCGAAGCCGGCGCAGCCGCCGCGCCTTGTCGGCCTGGGTGGCCGGATGGTCGAGCTCGAAGAACCGGGCACCCGGCGAGCGGAACCGCAGCGCACGGTCGTCATAGCCCGCGCCGAGGATCACGACCTGGGCGGTCCCGGCGGAGATCGCGGCGAGCACGCGCTCGTCGAAGAACCGGGTGCGGGCGGTCAGGCTGGGACCCAGCCGCCCGGGGTCGGCGGGACGCATCCCGCGGCAGAGCCGGCGCTGCGCGTCGGGATCCCCGCCGGGCGTGTGCGGCCGTGCGAGCCGGGCCCGGGTGAGCGCCACGGCCTGGCTCGTCCTCGAAGGGCCAGCGCCAGATCGGAACAGCCGAGTCAGGAGATCCATGCGCTTCAGCTTAAATTACTCTTGGTATACAAGCCTAATTAGCACGGTATTTAGTACGTGCTAGCGTACTAAATGTGAAGGACGAGGACGTCCTGACGGCGGCAACGGCCGTGCGCCAGGGAACGACGAGGCTGGCCAGGAGGCTGCGCCTCGAACGACTCGATCCCGCACAGACCGCGCTCGAGCTGGGCATCCTGGCGCATCTGAACCGGCGGGGCCCGGCGACACCCGGCGCGCTCGCCGCTGCCGAGCGCGTGCAGCCTCAGTCGCTGACCCGGACCCTGGCCAGCCTGGAACGCCAGAACCTGGCCATCCGGCAGCCCGACGACCGGGACCGCCGGCGCTCACTCCTGGCGATCACCGAGGCCGGGCGGCAAGCCCTGGCCCGGGACATGCGCCGGCGCGATGCCTGGCTGGCCCGCGCGATGGCCCTCCGGCTCACCCGGGCCGAGCAGGAACTGCTGCGGATCGCCGGTGAGCTGATGGACCGCCTGGCCGACGCCGACGAACCCGGGGCATGACCTCGGCGCAGCACCCGCGCGGGCCTCGTTCATGATCGTGGAGACTTTTCCGGCATGGGGGGTTACGGCAAATCCGAAAGGATCTTCGCTGCCGACCTGGGTCGGCGCTGTCAGTCGTCGGCCAGCTCGAGCTGCCGGGCGGCCCCGGACGTCGCCGGCGGCGCCGGGGTCCTGACGCGCAGGATGCGCGCGGCCGCGGCGGGGAACCGCCAGTTCCAGGCGCCGAACAGGGAGACGGCGGCGGGCACGAGGAGGGCGCGGATGACGGTGGCGTCCAGCAGGATGCCGACGCCGAAGCCGGTGGCCATGACCTTGATCAAGGTGATGGGTGCGGTGCTCATCGCCACGAAGGCGAGGAACAGGATCAGCGCGGCGCTGGTGACGAGGCGGCCGGTGCGGCCGATCCCGCGAACGATCGCGGTGTCGGTCGACCCGGTGGCGTCGTATTCCTCCCGCATCCGGCTGAGTATGAACACCTCGTAGTCCATGGTCAGCCCGAACAGGAACGCGAACACGATCACCGGCAGCCAGGACGGGATGGAGCCGATCGCCGGGATGCCCCACACGGCGCTGGACCCGTATCCCTTCTGCCAGATCAGGGTCAGCGCGCCCCAGGCGGCGGCGATCGACGCGATGTTGAGGACGATGGCCTTGGCCGGGAGCAGCAGGGAGCGGAAGGCCCGGGCCAGCAGGGCGAAGCCGAGGATCGCGATCAGCGCGATCATCAGCGGGAAGCTTCCGTAGACGGCGGAGATGAAGTCGCGGTTCTGGGCGTCGATCCCGCCGACCCCGATGCCCGGCCCGTACGCGTGCGCGGTGGCCCGCACGCTGGCCAGCGCGGCGGCGCCGTTGTCATGGGTGAACACGTCGACGATCGCCGTGGCGCCGCGATGCCAGGCGGCTGCCTGGGGCGCGGCCGCGCCCTGCACGCCGGGCAAGTCGTTCAGCACTCCCGCCAGGCCGGAGGCATCGCGACGCGGTGCGAGGATCTCGATGGGTGTCAGCGCGCCTGGGCCGATGCCGGAGTGCTCCAGCGCGGTCAGCGCGGTCTTCGCGGGACCGGTCTGGCTCAGGGTATTCGGGTTGCCGTTGGCCGGGCCCAGGGTCATCGTGGTCGCCGCGCCGGCCAGCACGCCGAGCACGATGACCGCGACCGCGGCCGCGACCCAGCGGTGCCGCACGACAAGACCCGCCCACGCGGTCCAGGCACGGCTGGCGCGCCGGTCGGTACGGCGGTGCGGCCAGTCGAGGCGCGGCCCGACGGTGGCCAGGATCACCGGCAGCAGCGTAATCGTGGTCGCGACGCTGACCAGCGGGATCAGCATCCCGGCGTAGCCGAGGCTGCGCAGGAACGGAACGGGCATCACGACCAGGCAGAGCAGGCCGAGCGCCACCGCGGTGCCGCTGAACACCACGGCCCGCCCGGCCGTGTTCATCGCGGCAACGATCGCCGCCTCGCCGCGCAGGCCCCGGGCACGTTCCTCGCGCCAGCGCACGACGATCAGCAGCGTGTAGTCGATCGCGATGCCGAGGCCGACGAGCGCGATCAGGTACTGCACGACGATCGACACCGACGTCGCGGTGGCCAGGCCCCACACGGCCAGGAAGCTCGTCATGATCGAGGCCAGCGCGATCAGCAGCGGCACGACGGCGAGGAACGACGCGAACACGAATCCCAGCACGATCAGCGCGCCCAGGGCACCGATCATCCCTTCGGCGAGCACGCTCTTGCCGCCGCCCGCCTGCGCGTCCAGCACGTCATAGCCGGTCAGCCGCACCGGGGCACCCGCGACCGTGACGCCGCGCAGCGCAGCCTGCACCGCGCTGGACGCTCGCGGGCTCTGCCCGAAGCTGCCCGGCTCCGGCGGCGGGTAGTCCAGAACGAACGTGGTGCGGCCGTCGCGGGAGACGAACGCGGGATCACTCGTCGTGGCGTAGGACGCGACCCGCGAGCCCGGCACGGCCCGCTCGATACGCCCGGTGACCTGCGCCACGGCCGCCATGACCGTCGGCGAGTACGCGCTCGCCCCGGCCGGCAGGGTGACGACAGCGACCAGCGGTGCGGCGTCCCCGCCGCCGCCGTACCTGCTGGTGATCAAGGAGTTGGTCTCATAGCTCTGATGGCCGGGAAGCGAGTATTCCTGGGAGAGCGCATCCGCCGCCTTCCTCGAGAACGCCATCCCCAGGATGGTCAGCACCAGCCAGAATCCGACCACAAGGCGCTTATGGCGCAAAGACCATTGGGTAACCGCCGTCACCGGCGCACCTTCCTTCCCCCGCAACCTTCCACCGCAACGTCCTGTCGTCGTGCCCCGCGGCGGCCGGACGGCATGACACAACGCCGCCGGCAACGGACGTGATCGTGGTTCTCCCCCGTAAGAGCGGCCATTCCCGCTGGCCACTCAATTCCCTTTCATCGCCCCTGGCACACCTGGGGTCGCCCTTCCCGGGCGCCAGGAGGTGCGGCGGCGGGTGTCAGCGGGGCCAGGGACCGAAGGCGCGCTCGCCGGCGGCGGTGACGGCCGCGCACATGTCCGCCACCCCGACGTGCTTGACCTCGGCGATCGCGCGCAGCGTGTGCGCCACCATCGCGGGCGAGTTCGGCTTGCCGCGGCTCGGCACCGGCGTGAGGAACGGCGCGTCGGTCTCCACGAGAACCAGCCCGAGCGGGGCGGCCGACGCCGCTTCGCGCAGCCGCTCGGCGCTGGAGAACGTGACATTGCCGGCAAAGCTCATGAAATACCCGGCCTCGGCACACCTCTTCGCCATCGCCGCGTCCCCGGAGAAGCAGTGGAACACGACCCGTTCCGGCGGTCCCACCTCATCGAGGATCCGCAGCACATCCTCGTGCGCCTCGCGGTCATGGATCATCAGGGCCTTACCGGACTGCTTCGCGATCTCGATGTGCGCGCGGAACCACTCGCGCTGCACGTCGGGCGGGGCCCAGTCGCGGTAGTAGTCGAGCCCGGTCTCGCCGATGGCCCGCACCCGCGGCCGCCGCGCGAGCGCGGCGATCTCGGCCAGGACCGCATCGCGCGCCGGGGCGGAAGCAGCGGCCCGCGCGGTGTCGTTCGGGTGGATCGCCACGGCCGCGTACACGTCCGGGTGCTGATCCGCGCAGTCCGCCGCCCACCGCGAGGTCGGCAGGTCGACACCGATCGTGACCACCGTGGCGATCCCGGCCGCCCGCGCCTCGGCCAGCACCTCCGGCACCGGCCGCTCGATCAGGTCGAGGTGGCAGTGGCTGTCCAGCGCCTCGGCGGGCAGCGGCTCCGGGAGGGACGGCGCGGGCGGGGTGGTCACGCCTTCTCCAGCCTGGCCAGCTCCTCGTCGGCGAGCCCCGGGTCGAGCTTGGTGAACAGCGGGGTGGGCGGCTGCAGCGGCGTGCCCGGCTCGAGCGGCTCGGACTGCCACCGCGCCGCGCCCTGGTAGTCGCCGGTGATCACCGGGTAAACGGGCGAGCCGTCCTCGGTGACCTCCTCGATCCGCGGCATCGCCGACCAGGGGCCGGATCCGCCGAGCATCTCGTAGACCTTCTGGGACGAGCGCGGCAGGAACGGGGTGAGCAGCGTCTTGCCGTCGTCCACCAGTTGCAGCGCCACGTGCAGGATCGTCCGCATCCGCTCCGGGTCCGACTCGCGCAGCTTCCACGGCGCCTGCTCGGACAGGTACTTGTTGGCCTCCGCGAGCGTGCGCATCACCTCGTTGATCGCGGCCTTGAATCGCGACCGGCCCAGCGCATCGCCAACCTCCCTGAACGCGTCGCGTGACCGCTGAAGGAGCTCGTTGTCCGCTTTGGTCAGCGCGCCCGCCTCCGGCACGGCGCCGATGTTGCGGGCGGCGAACGACACGCTCCGGTTCACCAGGTTGCCCCAGTTCGCCAGCAGCTCGTCGTTGTTGCGCCGGATGAACTCGCTCCAGGTGAAGTCCGTGTCCTGGTTCTCGGGGCCGGCCACGGCCAGGTAGTAGCGGAGTGCGTCCACGTCGTAACGTTCCAGGAAATCTCGCACGTAAATGACAACCGAGCGGGACGAGGAGAACTTGCGGCCCTCCATCGTGAGGTACTCGCTCGCCACCACGTCGCTCGGCAGGTTCAGCGCGCCGAGCGCTCCCGGCGTGCCGCCCTTCGCCCCCTGGCCGCTGTAGCCGAGCAGCATGGCCGGCCAGATCTCGGCGTGGAAGACGATGTTGTCCTTGCCCATGAAGTAGTAGGACTCGGCATCCGGGCCCTGCCACCAGGCCCGCCAGGCGTCCGGGTCACCGGAGCGCCGGGCCCACTCGACCGAGGCGGACAGGTACCCGATCACGGCGTCGAACCATACGTAGATCCGCTTGTCGGGGCGGTCCCGCCAGCCGTCGAGCGGGACGGGGACGCCCCAGTCGAGGTCCCGCGTCACGGCCCGCGGCTTGAGGTCGTCGAGCAGGTTCAGCGAGAACTTGAGCACGTTGGGCCGCCACAACCCGCTCTTGCTCTGCAGCCAGGTGCCGAGCGTGTCCGCAAATGCGGGCAGATCCAGGAAGAAGTGCTCGGTCTCCACGAACTCCGGCGTCTCGCCGTTGATCTTCGAGCGGGGGTCGATCAGGTCGGCGGGGTCGAGCTGGTTGCCGCAGTTGTCGCACTGGTCGCCGCGCGCGCTCTCGTAGCCGCAGATCGGGCATGTTCCCTCGATGTACCGGTCGGGCAGCGTCCGGCCGGTCGACGGCGAGATCGCGCCCATGGTCCTGCGCAGGAACAGGTAGCCGTTCTCGTACAGGCCCTTGAAGATCTCCTGCGTGACCGCGTAGTGGTTCCGGGTGGTGGTCCGGGTGAACAGGTCGTAGGACATGTCCAGGCCGACCAGGTCCTCGGCGATGACACGGTTGTAGCGGTCGGCGAGCTCCCTGGCACTGACGCCCGCCGCGTCCGCCTGGACCTGGATCGGCGTGCCGTGCTCGTCGGTGCCGCTGACCATCAGCACCTTGTTCCCGCTCATCCGCTGGTAGCGGGCGAACATGTCGGCGGGCAGGCCGAACCCGGACACGTGCCCGATGTGCCGGGGGCCGTTGGCATACGGCCAGGCCGGCGCGGTCAGTATGTGGCGGCTGGGCATGGCCCACAGGCTAGTGCACGGCCCGTGCCACCCGGGCCCGCCGTGCCGCGCCGCCCTGCCCGTGCCGTCCGCCACGCCGCACCGCCGCC
>JASHQP010000037.1 GCA_030039095.1 Streptosporangiaceae bacterium | reverse complement strand
CGGCCAGGTCGTCGGCGCGCAGCACCGCGCCCGCCCGGTACCAGCGCCGCGGCAGCGGCCGGCGCGGGGGCAGGCCGCAGAACACGTAGCTGTTGCGGTAGCGCTGGTCGAAGACCAGCCACGCCGGGATGTGCGGGTTGCCGGTGCAGTGCCCGTCGTACATCGCGTGCACGGCGTCCACGTACGGGGCGCACTCGTTGACGAACCGCTGCCCCGCGCCGTTGACCAGGATGCAGCCGGGCAGGCTGCGCTCGGCCAGGCAGAAGTACGGCCCGCCGGACAGCGGGATCGTCGGCCCCCACCATGCGTCGTCCATGAGATCGAGCACGCCGCCGGCGGCCTCGCCCGCGACGATCCCGTCGCCGGTGTTCCCGGCGGACCCGGTGGTCCACTCGGTGCCGATCGGCTGACGCTGGTAGCGGCGCCGCATTTCCTCGTTCCGCTCGAACCCGCCGGACGCGATCAGCACGCCCCGGCGCGCCAGCACGACGGCGGGCCGGCCGTCGCGGGTCACCTCCACGCCGGTGACCCGGCCGCCGTCGAGCGTCAGCCCGGTCATGGGGGTGTCCAGCCAGACCGGGACCCCCTGCGCCGCCAGCCCGGCCCGCAGCCCCGCGGCCAGGGCCTGGCCCATGCTCAGCGTCTGCCGCCCGAGCATCCGGGTGCGCGCGGTCCGGGCCGAGACCCGCGCGGCCGTGAGGATCGCCCGCGGATGCCGGGTGCCGAGGCTGAGCCACCGGTAGTCGGCCTGCGTGATCGCCACGCCCTTCGGCGCGGGCAGGTACGGCGGGTTGAGGTGGGCGAGTTCTGCCCCGAGCACCCGTCCGTCCAGCGGCACCGGCTCGATGCTGCGCCCCTGCGCCTTGCCGCCCGGCGCCTCGGGATAGTAGTCCGCGTACCCGGGCACCCACGCGAACTCCACCGGCGCGCTGGCCCGCACAAACGCGATCATCTCGGCCCCGTGATCGAGCAGTGCCCGCTGCCGACCGGCCGTAACGCTATCCCCCGCGACATGGGCAAGGTACGCGCTGGCCTGGTCGGGCGCATCGCTCACGCCGGCCTTGCGCAGCACCTCGTTGCCCGGCGCCCAGATGCCGCCGCCGGACCGCGCGGTCGAGCCGCCGAAGTAGCCGGTCTTCTCCAGCACCACGGCGCGCAGCCCGTTGCCCGCTGCGGCGAGGGCGGCGGTCATCCCGGCGGCGCCGCTGCCGACCACGACGACGTCGAACCCGGCCTCGTCCGCTGCCATGGCACCTCCCGGGCTCCCATACTAGAACACGTTCCAGTTTTGGCCGAGAGGCCTGAACGCACGACCCGGGAGGGCGGCTTTGGTTTCATCGGCCGCAGGCGTGGTACCTGCTGACGACCCGGCCGGGTCGACGGGCCCGCGGCCGCCAGCCCGGCGGCCCGCAGCGCGCTGGCGGTGGCCATGCTCGCGCTGGGGCGAGATCGGTGGGAGGGTGACCGGGTGAGCAAGGTCGGCGGCGAGGAGCGCGACGGGGTTCCCCTCACCAACCTCGACCAGACGCTGTTCGAGGGGGCGGGGGCGGCCAAGCGTGACCTGGTGGACTACCTGGACGCCGTCGCCGACCTGATCGTGCCGGAGCTACGCGACCGGCCGCTGTCGGTGGTGCGGGTGCGACCCGGGCAGGCGCCGTTCATGCAGAAGAACGTGCCAAAGTACACGCCGCCGTGGGTTTCGACCGTGTCGCTGTGGGCGGAGAGTTCCCGGCGCCAGATTTCGTACGCGCTCTGCAACGATCGCCGGACGCTGTTGTGGTTCGCCAATCAGCGAGCCGTGGAATATCACCCGACGCTCGGGCGGATCGAAGACCTGTGGCGGCCTACCTGCCTGGTGCTGGACATCGACCCGCCGGAGGGCGGCGCGTTCACGCTGGCCGTCCGCGCGGCCGAACTGGCCCGCCGGGCGCTGGCCGAGGCTGGCCTGGCCGGGGCGGTCAAGACCAGCGGTTCCAAGGGAGTCCACGTCGTGGTTCCGATCGCCGCGCAGACCGCGAGCGAGGACGTGGCCGCGGCGACCCGCGCGCTCGCCGCCCGGGCGGAGCGGCTCGACCCGGACCTGGCGACCACCGCGTTCATCCGGGAAGACCGGGCGGGGAAGGTGTTCCTGGATTCGACGCGGGCGGGAGGGGCGACGGTAGCGGCCGCGTACAGCCCGCGCGTGCGGCCGGGGGTGCCGGTGTCGTTCCCGGTGGCCTGGGAGGACCTGGACCGGGTCAAGCCGGGGGATTTCACCGTGCACACAGCGCCGGGGCTGGTCGCCGGGCGCGGCCCGTGGCTCAGCGATCTGCCGGAACAGGAGCTGAGCGCCGAGCTGATCGCGGAGGGGCACACGATCCCGATCGCACGGGTGCAGGCCATGCACGAGGGCAAGCGCCGGGCCCGCGCCCGCCGCGCCGGCGAGGCGGGCGATGCGGACGGTGCCAGCGGTCCGCCCGCGGACATCCGCTAACGTCCGGTTTATGACAGCTGCTGACGTGGGTAAGCGGTGGGCGGCCCGGCTGCACGATCTCGCCGCCGACGAGGGTGTTCCGGGCGCCGCGCTCGGCGTGTGGGCTGACGGGCAGGAGGTCGAGGCAGCCGCGCACGGCGTGCTGAACGCCGGGACCGGCGTGCGGGCCACGACCGACTCGCTGTTCCAGATCGGCTCCATCAGCAAGGTGTGGACCACGACGATGGTCATGCAGCTCATCGACGAGGGCCGGCTGTCGCTGGACACCACCGTCGCCGAGGTTCTGCCCGGCGTCCGTGTCGGCTCCGAGGACGGCAGCGGCGAGATCGCGATCCGCCACCTGCTCACCCACACCAGCGGTATCGACGGCGACATTTTCACCGACACCGGCCGTGGCGACGAGTGCGTCGAACGCTACGTCGGCGAGCTCGGCGTGGCCGCACGGATCTTTCCGCCGGGCGCGGCGTACTCATACTGCAACAGCGGGTTCGTCCTGCTCGGGCGGATCATCGAGGTGCTCGACGGCCGGATCTGGGATGCTTCGCTGCGCGAACGGCTGATCGGTCCGCTCGGCCTCACCCGGACCGTCACCCTGCCCGAGGAGGCGATCCGGCACCGGACCGCCACCGGGCACCGCGAGCGCCCGCTCCAGGACCAGCCGGTATCGGTCTGGGGCCTGCCGCGCAGCGTCGGGCCCGCTGGCCTGATCACCTCGAGCGTCGAGGGTGTGCTGGCGTTCGCCCGGCTGCACCTCGACGGTGGCGTGACGCCCGATGGAACCCGGCTGCTCAGCCTGGCCTCCGTCGAAGACATGCAGCGGCAGCGCGCCGAGATCCCGGGATCGGGCGACCCCGTCGCGGTCGGGCTCGGCTGGCGGCTGCACCGCTGGGGCGGACGGCGGATCTTCGGGCACGACGGCGGCACGATCGGCCAGACGGCGTACCTGCGGATCGATCCGGAGGCACGTCTGATCGCGTGCCTGCTGACGAACGCGTCCCAGTCGCAGTCGCTGTTCCAGCGGGTGTTCTCGGAGGTGTTCGAGGCCTACGCCGG
>JASHQP010000414.1 GCA_030039095.1 Streptosporangiaceae bacterium | reverse complement strand
AAGCTCGCTCTCGACATCCGCGGCCGTCTCGCCGCCGACCGTCCCGGCGTGGCGGTGGTCGTCGGCGTGCCCGCCGACCGCCCAACGGTCGTGGTCGCCGTCAACGACGCCGGACGGGCCCGCGGCATCACCGCCGGCGCTCTCGTGCTGGTGGCGGCCGGTGCGCTCGGCGGCAGGGGCGGCGGCAAGGACGACGTGGCACAGGGCGGCGGGGCGCCGCTCGGGAATGGTGCGCCGCAGGCCATCCAGGCATCGTTCGACGCAGTTCGCGCGGCCATTGCCGACATAATGGGGTCGGGTAGCGTACGGTGAGACCGTGTCGCAGCCGTTCCGTTGCCGAGTCGATACCTCGATGACACCTGCCTTTCCCGCCCGACCGAGCGGGCTCCATTGCGGCAGGGTCGGCGTTCGTCTGGCGATCGACATCGGCTCGGTACGGATCGGCGTGGCACGCAGCGACAACGAGGGTCGGCTCGCCAGCCCGCTGACGGTCGTGCCCCGCGGCCGGGGGGACCTGGGCGCCATCGCGCGCCTGGCCGCTGCGGACAACGCCATCGAGATCCTCGTTGGCCTGCCCGTCGGGCTCTCCGGGCGCGAGGGGCAGGCCGCCGAGGGCGCCAGGGCGTTCGCCGCCCGGCTGGCCCGCCGGGTCGCGCCGGTCCCGGTCCGGCTCGTTGACGAGCGCTTCACCACGGTCATCGCGCACGACGTGCTGCGCCAGAGCGGCAGCGACGCGAGGGCCCGTCGCCCTAGAGTGGACAGTGCGGCTGCTGCACTGCTGCTGCAGGGAGCGCTCGACCTGGAGCGCTCCACGGGCCAGCCAGCGGGGGAGCTGGTTGGCGCCACAGGAGGTGCTAGGTGACCGGCGACTGGCAGGAGGACTGGGCGGAGCGCCCGCCTCCCCCCTCACCTCCGCATTCCCCTTCACGGGGCCGGCATAGCCGCCCGCCGCAGGACTACGGCGACCAGGATCCTTACGCGCCGGCGGACGGGTATCCGCAGGCCGACTCGTATGACACGCCGGCCCAGTACGGCGAGGCAGACTCGTATGGCCAGGCAGACTCGTATGGCCAGCCGGACCCGTATGGCCAGCCGGACACCTATCCCGGCGCAACGGATCCGTATGCGATGCCGGGCCGTTCCGCTCAGCCGGACCCGCTGACGGCTCCCGGCCGGTTTGCCCCGCCCGATCCGCTGACGGATCCCGGCGGGCCCGGGCCGGGCCGGGCCGCGCCGGCGGATCCGTACGCCACCAGGCCGCACCGCCTTCCGGCATCCCCGGAGCCCGGGCTCCCGTATGGCCCGCTGGACGGTGCCGCTACCCAGGCCTACGACCGGCCCGGCTACGCGGCGGACGAGCCCTACGGCGGCCCGGCCCGCGGCAGGCACGGTTCTCCCGCGGCGCCGCCGGGGCGCGGCGACCAGAACGGCAACGGGCGCCCTGACCGGAACGGCCACGCGCGCACGGACGCCTACGACCCGCTGACCGCACCGCAGAGCCCGAACGGCTACGGCCCGCCCGGCGTCTTCGAAGCGCCTGCAGAGCGCGGAAGCCAGAACGGTCACGGGGCGGTGAGCTACGCGCAGCCGGATGACGGCCCGTTCCGGTGGCGGCCGTCACCGGACGCAGCCGAGCCGGAGGGCCTGGCCCCGCTTCCCGACTTCCGCGGCGCGCCCGGCAGTGAGCCCCCGCCGGCACCCCGCGACTGGGATCCGCCCCGGCAGCCGGACTGGGACCCCCCTCGGGAGCGGGACTGGGACACAGGCCCCGGCGGCAACAGTGCGATCGGCCTGGCCGAGCCCGTCTCGGGCCCGATGGGCCCCGGCGCACGGCAGCGCCCGGTGGAGGAGCGGCGCGAGCGGGAAGAACCGGACTGGGACGCCGCCCCGCAGGGCCGCGGGCTGGTGCCCGGGTTGGGCGACGGTGGCTCCGGGCGGGACGGTGGCTCCGGGCGGGGCCGCGGCGGGCGCCGGCGGCGCCGGGTAGGCCGGGTGCTTGCCCCGCTGCTCGCGCTGGTACTCCTTGTGGTGCTCGGCGCGGGCGGTTACAAGCTCTACCGGCACTTCCAGTCCCCGGACTTCACCGGCCCGGGGACCGGGGAGGTCACCGTCCAGGTGCTGTCCGGCGACACGGCCACGTCGCTGGCCCCGCGGCTGGTGAAGGCGGGCGTCGTGGCCAGCACCAGCTCGTTCATCAGCGCCGCCAAGGACAGCTCGAACCCGGACGGCCTCGAGCCGGGGTTCTTCCGGCTGCGCCACCACATGAACTCGGCCATCGCGTACGCGCTGCTGATCAACCCGAAATCACGGATCCAGAGCGTGGTCGCGATACCGGAGGGCCTGCGCGAGACGCAGATCCTTACCACGCTCGAGCAGAAGACCGGCACGTCGGCCGCCGCGTTCGCCAAGGCCCTGAAGGACACCGCCGCGCTGGGCCTGCCCTCGTACGCGAACGGCAACCCGGAAGGCTTCCTGTTCCCGGCCACCTACAACTTCAACCCCGGGACCAGCGCGCTCAGCATGCTGCAGACGATGGTGGCGCGGTACAACCAGGAAGCGGGCAGCATCAACATCATCGCGGCCGCGAAGACGGCGCAGCTCACGCCGAACCAGGTCATCACCGTGGCCAGCATCCTGGAAGCCGAGGCCGGGAACCCGAAGTACTACGCGGACGTCGCCGAGGTGATCTACAACCGGCTGAACCAGGGCATGCCCCTCGAGCTGGACAGCACCGTGAACTACGCGCTGCACCGGTTCGGGGTCAGCCTCACCCAGTCCCAGCTGCAGGTCAACTCGCCGTACAACACGTTCATCCACAAGGGGCTGCCGCCCGGCCCAATCGACAGCCCGGGCAACGCGGCGATCGAGGGCGCGCTGCACCCGAACCACGGCGACCTGCTGTACTTCGTGACCGTGAACGTGAAGACCGGCCTGACCAAATTCGCCACAACCCAAGCCGGGTTCCAGCAGCTCGAGAACGAGTGCAACCAGAACAACTCATGCTGAGTCCCCCGCGATGAAGGCGGCGGTTCTCGGCTCGCCGATCAGCCATTCCCTCTCGCCGGTGCTGCACCGGGCTGCCTACCGGGCGCTCGGCCTGACGGGGTGGACCTACGACGCGGTCGAGTGCGACGAGGCCGGGCTGCCCGCGCTGCTGGGCGGCTGCGGGCCGGACTGGGCGGGCTTGTCCCTGACGATGCCGCTGAAGCGGGCGGTGCTGCCGTTGCTGGACACGTCCGAGCCGCTGGTGACGGATGTGGGCTGCGCCAACACGGTCATCTTCGCTGCGGGCGCCCGGCGGGGGCACAACACGGACGTTCCCGGCATGGTCGACGCGCTGGCCGCGGCGGGCGTGTCCGGCTCGGGGCCGGTGCTGCTGCTCGGCGCCGGGGCGACGGCCTGCTCGGCCCTGGCCGCGGTGCACGCGCTCGGCGCGGGCGAGGTGACCGTGGCCGTGCGAGATCGCCAGCGGGCAGCCGAGCTGCTGGCCGTCGCGCGCAGGCTGGGGGTGGCCGTCCGGCTGGTGGATTTCGGGCGGCAGCCGCCCGTCGCAAGCTGGCACCTGCTGATATCGACAGTTCCGGCCGGCGCGGCCGATATCTACGCACAGCAGGTCCTTCGCGGCGATCTGGTCCCCGCGGCAGTTCTCGACGTCGTGTATCACCCCTGGCCCACCCGCCTGGCCGACGCGGCCGAGAAGACCGGGGCGGGCCTGGTCCTCGCCTTCGAGCTGCTGGTGCACCAGGCGGCACGCCAGGTGGAGCTGATGACGGCGCGCACGCCGCCGACCGCGGCGATGCGTCAGGCCGGCCAGACGGAACTGCGGCGGCGGGCCGAAGCCGCCGGGTGACTCCGGCCACGCCCCAGCGGCCCCGGGCATCCCGGGCCTGGGCCTGCGCGGATTACAACACGCCCCGGATGCGTTAGTCTTGCTGGACGACTAGTTCGGCATACCGAGTGCCGGACGTGCAAGCGGAGGCCCACCTCGGCCACCTCCCACCTGGCCAGCGCACGTGCTGGCGGGTACCCAGCGGTCGGCCCGCACCGGGTCGGCCAGCTAGACCGGACGGCACACGG
>JASHQP010000036.1 GCA_030039095.1 Streptosporangiaceae bacterium | reverse complement strand
TCGGCACCGCCATGGAACCCCTAAAGTTCCTCTCCTGGGACACTAACAGATCTAGAGTAGCATATTTACAACTTTAAAGAAGCGACCGCTTCGCAGAACTGTCTAGTCCCACAGCGAGCACACCCAGCATGCGACGGGCTCAGCTAGGTAGCAATAGTGCAACCGTAAAGCTCTTAGGCCGTAGTTCCCTCAGTGTTCCGCGTGTTGGGCCGTTTACCTGGGCTTTCGTGATGCGCAGGGCGGGCTGCTGACTACGTGAGCCCGAGGCGGTGGCTGACGCCGAGCAACTCGAAGGCCTGCCGCTGCAGAGCGGTCGGGGTGGTGACGAGCCGGAAGCCGGGCAGCGCGGGGTCGGCAGGGGCGATGGTGTTCTGGCAGATGGTGCCGAGGTCGGCGAGGAGGGTGGCGAAGCTGTGCACCGGGAGGTCGCCGGGGGTCTGCTTGGTGGCGGCCTTGGCCAGGGCGCGCGGGGAACGGACGGCCGGGGCGACGGGGCTGGTCCGGGCGGCGTGAGCGGTCTGCTTGTCGTCGTCGGTGAACAGCAGCGGCGCGAGGCGGGCCTGCATGTGCCAGGTGATGTAGCAGGAGATCATCCGCAGGAACACGTGGGCGCGGACCCGGTCTGCGGTGCGGTGCCGGATGGGCCGGATGTCGAGGTCGGTGCTGAACGCGCGGAAGGCCCGCTCGACCTGGGCCAGGGCCTTGTAGGAGGAGACGACCTCGCCGCTGTCCAGGTCTTCGGCGTTGACGCTGGTACGCAGCACGTAGATGCCGTCGAGCCTGGCCTCGGCGGCGATGGAGTCCTGGTTCCGGTGGTAGTGGATGCTGTCGTCGGTGATCTCTACGGTGAAGTGCTTAGCGACCTTGCGCCGTTTCAGGACCCGGTCGGCGCGCACGGCGATCTTGTCGGTGCCGCGCAGCGGCCGGCGGGCCCGCGCGCAGGCCGCGGCGATCTTGCCCAGGCCGGTTTCGGTGGCGGCCAGCAGCGATTCGCGCTTGCGGGCCCGCTCGGCTTCCAGGAACGGGTTCATGCAGGCCGCCAGCCGCTCGCCGGGGAAGTCCGGGGAGGTGATCTCGGCCAGGTCGGTCTGGTCGAACAGGGTCAGCTGCAGGTCCCCGTCCCGGGCCAGCTTCTTGACCTGCGGGGCGCGCAGCGCGGTGATCCAGTCTAGGCCGGCGGGCCGGACGTCCTCGCGCAGCCGGGCGGCCGTGAGCATGCCCCGGTCCCCGGCCAGCACCACTTTGGTGATCCCGAACCGGTCCTTGAGCTTGGCCACCTGGCTGGCCACGGTCGTGGGGTCGCCGGTGTTGCCCTTGAATACCTCAATGGCGACCGGGACGCCGCCGGTGCTGGTCAGCAGCCCGCAGGCGATCTGGAGCCGGCCCCGGACCCCGTCTTTGGGGTGGCCGATCGCGCCCAGCGGGCAGGTCCGGCCCTCGAACGCGGCGGAGGAGACGTCATACAGCACCAGGGCGCCGCTGGCCAGGTGCCGGGCGGCCAGCGCGTCCTGGATCTTGTCCTGCCGGGCGGCCAGGTAGTCCATCGCCTGATACAGGTCATCCTCATCGCAGCCGCCCGCGTGCAGGACGTCGCCCAGCGAGCTGGCCGCGGTCTGGCCGCGCAGCCCGCGGGCGATGGCCAGCTTGGAGCCCGGCGCGATGACCTGCGCGACCGCCATCGCGGTCACCAGATCCCGCTGCCGGGACGGCTCAGGGTCGATCAGCTCCTCCAGTCCGAGCTGCCGCGCCGTGCCCAGCACGGCGGCGACGTGGCCGTGCGGCAGGCTGCGGGTGATCTCGAACGCACCGTCCAGGTCCGCGGCTGGCGGCTGGCCCTTCAGCACCCGGGTCAGGGCCTCGACCTTGGCCTCGGGCCAGGACGACAGGTTGGCCAGGGTGCGGTTCTTTACCTTGCCGTCTTGGCGGTAGCTTTCCCGCAGCAGGATGGCGGGCGGTGATCCCCGGTTCGGCACCTTGGCCACGTACATGACCACGATCATATCGGACGTATCCGGAACTGTGCAGTAAGACACGCTGCCAGCATGCTGGAAAATGTCTCTTACATGACTACGTTGCGTCATGTAAGAGAGCGCAGTCCACCAGGTCACGGCACCATCGACGGGTTGATCAGAGGCCGATCAGGGGGAACTTCGGTCTAAGCGACCTGGGCGGGGGGTGGGCTGGGACACGGCCCAGCATCGGGCAATCGCTCGCCAAGCAGAGCACACCGCCCGGCCTGTCCTGACGCACCTCCGAACGAAGCGGTGGCAGACAACGCCCAATTCGGTACGAGCCGTTGCGTGGTCTTGGCCCGGCGCGAGCAGAGATTCGTGGTCACGCGCGGTGACGGACAGTTGGCAGTCATTCACGCTGCCGTGCCCAGATTCCGCACCGCGAGGGTATGCGTACCGACCTCCTGGCAGCCGGTCCAACATGGCTGCTTCCAGCTGGCGCCGTCCACGATGCCGAAAGGCTGGCTGAGCGGGCCTGCCGCGGAGACGGTACGGCCTCAGCCGTCCTCCGCCGACACGATGCGGGTTTCGCAGGAGCGTCTAGCGGATGGCAACTTGAGCACACGCGACGCCTTGCCATGACGAGATTCAGAACCCGCCGGTAGCAGCATCCTGGGTGAGATGCAACACTTAAGGCGTGGAGAACGCCAGCGAAGTGGTTCCGCCGCAGGTCACAGGGTTGCCGCCCCAAGTGACGGTGAGCCTTGACTGGTCCGGCTATGCCGCCGAGCGCCCCGAGCATGTCAACCAAGTCATGGCCCAGCTAGGAGCCCCCACCCCGGACGGCATTCCAGATGGTGTCTATGTTGGCCTAGGTAACGCGCTACCACCGATAGTGGTCTCCGGGCCCGACCCGGGGATGGTGGAGAAGCAGCTGGCGGAACTTCAGGGGAGCATCGTGAAGGTTGATGTCGCTGGCCGTTTCCACATGAGCCGGGGACTCCTGGATGCCGTCATTCAGGTTCTGCAAAACGCGGCTGCGCAATACGACGCCGCGGTCGGCCAGGCTCAGGCAAGCAAGTCCCTGGAACAGAGGTAGCCCCATGACGCAGAAGATGTACGTATCTGGGGAGAGCACGCCACAACGCATCGCGGTCCCGGAGTCTGTTGTCGCACCGCTAGCCCAGGTTTTCCCATGGCTAGCCCCAACGGGCGGCGGCCTGGCAACCTCCATCGGCGACGAGTTGGCCCTATTCGCTGCTGAGGCGCTGGAGTGGGCTGAATTGACGCTGCCGACGGCGCTTGAGGGCTGGCCAGACGAATGGCCGACGGAGTGACGTGCCGCATCCGGGCAGCCCGCCGAGGCGGGGCGAGATCTACTGGGTTGACTTTGACCCCGTAGTGGGATCAGAGCAAGGCGGCCGACGACCTGCTGTCATCATCTCCTCGGACGAATACAATCGCCGCTTGCCCGTGGTGGCCATTGCCGCGATCACAACATCTACTCTCAGTCTGACAAGATCTGCCAGCAGAATTGCTGTCGACCTTCCGCCCGGACAGCCGCTAGCTGAGGCAGGCCGCATCCTGGCGTTCCAGGTTAGGACCGTTGACAAATCCAGGCTTGGTAGATATTCAGGCATTCTCACCGCAAGTCAGCGCGATCAACTGAGTGCAACCCTGCGGGCAGTATGGGATCTCGATGTCCCGACAGCGGTTCCAAGTCAGCAAGGGACTGGAGTTCATCCAACAGCCCATCCTGCAGTTCTCGCCGAAGACAGGTCTCGGAGAGCACCAGCCACTCAGCCGCCGACAACAGCCTGAGAGAGCTAGGCGCCGAGACCGCGCGAGGCCCAGAGGCCCCGGCGGAGATTCACGCGTTGCCTGCCTCCCGCTCCATGGCAGTAGCTCTTAAAGGGGAACCCACGCCCGTCGTCTTGTTTACGCCGGATCTTGGATGCGACCATCGTGGGAGCCAAGTGGGGAGCCATCATCTGCAGACACTAGGCCACGTCAGGCATACTGTACCGTTCGATTTCGATCGTCTACCAGGTATCGAGCTACGATAAGCCACTTCGGCCGACAGTAGACATCTCGTTCGCATCGAGGGGGTCAGGGGTTCAAATCCCCTCAGCTCCACCCGCTGGATCCGGTCTCTGACCTGGTCAGAAG
>JASHQP010000413.1 GCA_030039095.1 Streptosporangiaceae bacterium | reverse complement strand
CCGCCCCCGCCCCCGCCGCGGCGGGCGTGGGCTGGCCGCCGCCTTCGCCGCTCTCGGCGTTCCCCGTGCTCCTGGCGCCCCCGACGTCGTCGAGCAGCCGGAGCACCTGCCCGCGGACCACCTTGCGGTCGGCCCCCAGCTCGATCAGCACCTGGGCGGCCGGCCCTTCGCCGTCGCGGAGCAGCCCGAGCAGGATTTGCTCGGTGCCGATGTGATGATGCCCGAGTTGCAGCGCCTCCCGCAGCGACAGGTCCAGCGCTCTCTTGGCCCGCAGCGTGTACTGCTGGTGACTGGGAGCGGGCGCCTCATGGCCCTGTCCACTGATGTCCTCGATCTGCTGTCGCACCGTGTCCGGGCCGATCCCCACCGATTCGAGCGCCTCGGCGGCTATCCCGTCGCGCTCGCTGACCAGGCCGAGCAGGATGTGCTCGGTGCCGATGCGATTGCTGCCCCGCGTGCTGGCCTCTTCCAGGGCCAGGTCAAGAACCCGCCGTGCCTCGTCGGTAAACCGCCCGAACATGGACCGCTCCGTCCTGTAAGGCTCCCCCGTCGTGCCGTTGTGATCAAGATACATCGCGTCTATCTGGAGTCGCAAGATATATCGTGAAGTCGGAGGTTGGTGACGTTCCGGCGCTTGGACTCGCCAGGGAAGCCCCGGCGGGCGGTGGGCGGCTCGGCCCTACTGGATGCCGAGCGCGGCGTTGATCCGCGAACTGGAGTCGGCTTTCTCGGTGCCGCCCACGCCCAGCCGCAGGCCGATGCCGAGCGCCTCACATACCTCCGCTTCCGCAACGACGGACGCGGAACTTCGGTCACCGCCGTTCGCGAACGTGACGGAGGCCGCCGGGTACCGCTCCCGAATCGAGGCGAGTGTCTGCTTGACCGTCGCGTCCTCGTCGATGGCCGCAACCGCCTCGTCCACGATCCGCAGCGCCCTGACGATCTCGAGACGATCGCCGAGCGGCGTTATGATGCGACCCTTCTTCATCACCTGCTGTTCGTCGTTGTTGACGATGACGATCAGGTGGTCGGCCATTTCGGCCGCGGCTTCCATCATGCGGATATGGCCAACGTGAAGCGGGTTGAAGTAACCGCTGACAATACCGATCCGAAACCCGTCGGAAGGCGCCGTAAAATTACCGTCACGTTGACCGTTGCTCACGAAGGAAACTCCATTCGGAAGAATTACTGACAAGGCCCTGGCGGCGGCCCGGACCTCGAGCCCATCAGGCCGGGGACGGCCAGCGAGCGCGGTAAGTCAGCCAAGGACGCTCGGCGTGGATGCGTCGAGCATTTTAGTGTGGGAGCGGCTGGCGCCGCAAACATAACGCTGAAGTTCACAGCCACTCCGCAGGCTGCCGCTGGGCAGCCCGTGAACGATCTTGCATATCCGGATCAGCGGCATGTCTGGCATGTGCGCCACATGCCTCATGCAAACGAAATGTATTTTGACGGCCAGGGGGACGCCCGACGGGCACTGCCGGCGGCGCGATCACCCTGCAGACCCGGTGACTCCCGTCGCGGCTTCGTCCGGGAGCACCGCCAGCCGCAGCCGCCGCAGCCGCTCGGGATCGGCGATGACGTCGATGGCGGTGATCTTGCTTGCGGGGCTGACCGTGAAGGTGAGCACGACCTGCAGCCGGCCCGCCGGCGCCCAGACGATGCCGACGGAGCCGTTGACCAGGGCCAGCCGGGACTGCGCGGCCCGGCCTGAGGCCAGCATGGCGCCCTTGGAAGCCCGGTCGGCGCCCTGGAGCACCATCGGCCGCCCCGAACCGCTGACGTAAGAATCGCCGGTCAGCGTGACATCCGCATCCAGCAGCGCTATCAGGGCGCTCATGTCGCCGCCGCGGGCTGCCGCGAGGAACGCGGCCGCCACCTCCCGCTGGCGCGCACGGTCGTCGGCGTGATCCGGGTTTGGCGCGCCCCGTACCCGGCGCCTGGCCCTGCTGGCCAGCTGCCGCGTCGCATCGGTCGAGCGCCCGAGCACGGCCCCCACTTCAGTGAACGGCATCGCGAACATGTCGTGCAGCACGAACGCGAGCCGTTCGGGCGGTGTAAGCGTGTCGAGGACGACCAGCAGCGCGATGCCGACCGAGTCCGCCAGCACCGCCTCGTCCTCGGGATCGCCGGCCCGGCTCGGCGGGGCGGCACCGGTCCCGGCCGCGCCGTCGGCGATGACCGCGATCTCGGCAGCCCCGGGCCAGGAATCACCGACGGGCTCCTCGTGCCGGTGCCGGCGCGCCCGGAGCATGTTGAGGGACACCCGCGCGACCACGGTCGTCAGCCAGCCGCCGAGGTTGGCCACCTCGCTGGTATCCGTGCCGGTGAGCCGCAGCCAGGTGTCCTGGACCGCGTCGTCGGCGTCGCTCATCGATCCGAGCAGCCGGTAGGCCACCGCCCGCAGATGCTCGCGGTGCTCCTCGAAGGCGGCTGCCAGAAGGTCCGTGTCGGCCATTGCGCATGTTCCCTCGTTGCCGGGTGTCAACGTGCTGACACCTGGCGGCTCGCGAGTGTGACAACGCCGCGGTGCAGCGTCCAGGTTATGCGGGGCGAGCGCTGATCCTCTATGAGCGGGCTCTCAGGTTGCGGGGAGCCGCTGTTAAGGGCTGGCCGTCATAGTCGTTTTTTCAGCGCGGGCAGCCGAGAGCGGGTCAGGTGAAGTGCGCGATGGGGGAAGCCGCAGAGTTCAGCATTGACGGCGACTCCGGCCGGAAGCGACCGGGGCTGGCACGGCTGGGGCTGGCACGGCTGGGGCGAGTCTGGCGTCCCGGCGACCTGCATCTTGCCCGTCCCGGC
Source organism: Streptosporangiaceae bacterium (assembly GCA_030039095.1). The sequence continues at coordinate 9,481 of JASHQP010000413.1, read as the reverse complement.
AGCGGCATCCCGCTGGAAGCGTCGGGTCCCGCCCAGCCGTCGCGGGCCAGGGCCGAGCGCGCGTTCGCGCTGCTGCTGTGGCTCGCGATCGCGGCCGCCGCGGCCGCGGTGCACTATCGCGTGGCCCAGGTGCTGATCCCGGTCACCTGGCTTGCCGTCGGCCCGCTGCTGGCCTCCTTGCTGCTGGCCCCGCTGGCCACGGCCGTGCTGGCTGGGTGGTCGGTCCTGCTGGGCCTGGGCCTGATGCTGGACCAGCCCGGGCATCCCGAGGGCCTCGCCTCCCGGGCGATCGTGCTGGTGCTGCTGGCCGCGTTTGCCGTCGTCAACGCCGTGATGCGGGCGGCGGCGCAGCGGCGGCTCCGGCAGGTCCGCGCCGTCGCCCGGGTGGCGCAGAGCGCGGTGCTGCGTGAGGTGCCGACCACGGTAGCGGCGGGGCGCCTGGCCTCGCGCTACCTCTCGGCAGCGGCTGAGGCGCAGGTGGGAGGCGACCTGCTGGAGGTCGTCTCGGACGGAAACCGCTCGCGCTGGCTGATCGGGGACACCCGCGGAAAGGGACTGCCAGCGGTCCGCCTGGCCAGCATTGCGATGACCAGTTTCCGCGACGCGTGCGCCCGGCCGGGCCTGGCGCTGCCGGAGATCGCCCGGGCCGTGGACCAGTCGGTAACCCGCGCGGTCGGGGACGAGGGCTTCGTGACCGCCGTTTTCGCGGAGTTCGACCCGCGCGGCTGGCTTCAGCTGGTCACGTGTGGCCACCCCCCGCCCCTGCGGCTCGCCGCAGACGGCAGCCTGCGGACGCTGGCCCCGAATGCGTACGCGACCCCGCTTGGCCTGCACCCAGACTTCCAGTCGGCCACGTTCTCGATCGGGGCGGGCGACCGCCTCCTCTTCTACACCGACGGCCTGCTGGAGGCGCGCGACCGGGCGGGCCGGTTCTTCCGGCTGGAAGACTGCGCGGAAACTCTGCGCAACCCCGATCTCGAGACGGCCGCCGACGAACTGCTCGGACGGCTCATGACGCACACCGGCCGCAGGCTCGAAGACGATATCGCGCTGCTGCTGTTCGAGGCCTCGCCCGCTCCGGTACCCGTCCACTCCTAGCCGCCGAGCCCTTCGAGCCGCCGAGCCCTCCAGCCGCCGAGCCACCCCGTCCGCTCCGGCCCTGCCGCCGCGACCCCTGCCGCGACCCCTGCCGCGACAACTCCCCGCTGCTTGCATCGCATCCCGATTATACATAGCATCACTATGTCAAGTTTCATCACTACGCAGGCGGTGGATGCCATGGAAAACGCCATCGAGGCACTGGGGGCCGACAGGGCCGAACTGCTCAGCATCTGCGCGGGCCTCGAGGCCGCCGCATGGGCAGCCCCGTCCGGATGTCCCGGATGGTCGGTGAAGGACGTGGTCGCGCACATGGGGGCGCTGTTCTGGGCTATGGTCGACCCGGCGGCGCTGCCCGACACCAGCGGGATGGCGACCGAGGCAGCCCAGGAGGTCCTCGTAGGGTCCCGCCGCTCGCTCACCGCCGAGCAGGTCCTGGACGACTACGCGACGGTAAGCGAAAAGGCGCTCGCCGCCATTGCCGGGCTCGCGGGGGCAGATTTCGAGGTGCCGCTGGGCGACCTCGGAACCTACCAGGCTCGGATCTTGCCGACCGCGTTCTGCTTCGACCACTACACCCACATCAGGGCCGACCTCTTCGCGCCCCGCGGACCGCTCACCGGTCCGCCCCCGCCATCCGACGAACTGCGCCTGGCGCCCGCCCTGGTGTGGATCGAGGCCGCGCTGCCGCAGCAGAACGCCGCGGTCCTCGAGCGCGTCGTCGGTGCCGCCGACGTCGTGATAACCGGCACCGCGGCGCGGACGATCCGGGTCGGCGACCCGGCCGGGCCCCCATCGGCGCTGGTGCGTTCCAGCGGCGACGCTTGCGTTCGCTGGATCACACAGCGGGGCAGCTGGGAAGACCTCGGTGTGCACGCCGAAGGGGATTCCGGCGTCCTGTCCATGCTGCGGGACCTGAAGGTCTTCTGAAATAGCGTCGGTCGCGATCGCCAGCGGCCGAGCACGCCGGCGCGCCTGGGCTACTCGTCGCCCGGACCGCCGGAGCCGCCGGAACCGGTGTCGGCCGCCGCTTGCCGCGCGGCGCGTTCCACCCGGTCACGGTGCACTGCCCACCACGCCTGGTCCTCGGACGGCAGGCTGGAAACCTCTGCGCTGATCCCGGCCGCCCCGTCGATGAGTTCCCGGACGATGTCCGCCTGACCGGCGTGCCTGTTCGTCTCCGCGATCATGCGCGCCAGGACGTGGTGCAGCGTCACCTCGCTGCGGTCCGGCGGCCACCAGGGCACGTGGCCGACGGCGTCCAGTGGCAGCGCGGTGATCGTGGCATCCGAGTGCGCACACGCACGCCGGTACCGGCTCGTTATGGCCGAGCGCGATTCTTCCGGCGCCGCGAACATGTCCGAGTTCGGGTCGGCCTCGTCCCAGGGCACCGTATCGTCGGACGGACGGCCGAATGTGTCACCGAAGTACCCCAGCTCGATTGCTGCGAGGTGCTTGACCAGCCCAAGGAGATTCGTTCCTGTCGGCACCAGCGGCCGCCGGACGTCGTACTCGGACAGCCCGTCGAGTTTCCACAACAGAGCGTCGCGGCCTTCCTGCAGGTACCGGCGAAGGTCAGCCTTTGCATCAGATCCGGTCATGCCGCCATCGTTCCACCCTGGGTCGCCAGCGTGCTGGAGCGTGTCTCGCAGAGCTTGACATGCCGTAGTGTCGCCGGCCAGGACCCTCCGATGATCTACGGGACACAACCTAGGCCTCGGTGATCTTCACGGAAGCGGGATCTGTGTTACGCGCTCCCGGCTTCCCGCTCATGGCAGCGCCGGTGCGTTCGCCCTTGCGCTTCAGGTGCGCGCTGTAGGCGATCGTCCACGCCGACAGGATGGCCCCGGTCAGATACGGCGACACCTTCGAGATGGCCAGCGCCGTTCCGGTCGAGGTGTTGTACACGACAACGACCCGCAGGGCGGCTTCGACGAGGAAGCCGGCACCCCATACGGCCGTGATGATCCGGAAGATGTGCCGGAATTCCTCGAACTTCCAGAACTCGGTCATCTCACGGCCCTTCTTGGAGTCGGGCCCGGTGAGCTCCAGCGCGAAACTGAACATCAGCGGCCGCCGTGCCCGAAGCGATCCCAGGCACGCGACACCGAAGATGGCCGTGGGCACCGATCCCTCGACCAGCAGCAGCCTGGCGCTGCGGAATGCCAGGCCGAGGATCGTGCCCACGACGATCCCGGCGAGCACGAGCACTCCGACCGCGTCGAGCCGCCGGCTCCGGATGGCCGTTATCGTCACGCCCAGGGCCGGGAACACCCCGCTGAGCAGCAGGGCTGTCACGGTCGGCAGGCCGGCCGAGCGCAGCAGACTGTAGGCCGCGAGCGGGGCGGCGACATCGAAGATCGCGATCATCGCGATCGCGCGCACGCGGCTCCCGGCCCCGGCATTGCGGACGGTTCGCCGGCCATCACCGCTGGTGCCCACGTGAACGGACCTTCCGTGACGCTGCGAAGACCCCTGTCCTCGTCCAGCAGCAGCATAGGTCGTTTCGACCTATGCGGCAAGGTAGGGTCTTGTCATGGCGGTGCGGCGGCTCACCTCGTTCGAGCACATACTGCTGGGCCTGATCTGCATGGTGCCGTCCTCCGGCTATGACCTGAAGAGGATCTTCGCTGCGACACCGATGGGCGTCTACCAGCCGAGTTCCGGCACGCTGTACCCGGCGCTGCGGCGCCTGGAGCTGATCGGGATGGTCCAGGCCCAGACCCATCCGGGCCACAACGGGACGTCGGCCCGGCATCGCCGCGTGTACGAGCCCACCGAGGCCGGGCGCGCGGCCCACGCGACCTGGCTGCGTGAACCGATAGACGCCGCCACGGCAGCGCGCGACCTCGGCCTGCACCTTATGCGCTTCGTGATGATGGAACACGCGTTCTCGCCGGAGGAGGTGGTCGCGTTCCTGCGGAGTCTCGCCGACGCGCTCACCGAATTCATCGCCGGGCTGGAGCGGTTCGCGGCATCCGCCGACCCGGGCACCGGGCACCCGCGCCTTGCACTCGACCACGGATTGTCGGTCCACCGCGCCAGTCTTGAATGGGCAGAGCGGACGATCGCGGCGCTGTCCGCCCAGCGCGCAGCGGCGCTCGGCGACAATGGAGAGCTGACACGCCCAACTGCGCGGTTACTTCACGAAATACCAGTTCTCCGGGTTGATGGACAGCGTCGGTGATTGCGGGAGCGCGCCCTCGAGGTCGTTCGCTACCTCGGTGATCTGGTAAGCGGGGAACGGCTGCCACTCGAACGGCAGCTGCTTGGCCAGGTAATCCTGCCAGCTGTACATGTAGGACAGGTCCGGGCTCAGCAGTGTCTTCTCGATCATCGCGTCGTTCTGCGCGTCGCTGTACGCGCCGTAGTTCGACGTGGCGCCGGTCTTGTAGAGCACATCGCCGGTAGGCAGGTAATCCGGGGAGAACGTGAAGCCCTCGAAGTTGGCCATGTCCCAGTCGCAGGAGACCTTGACGGCCACGCAGTTAGCCGCAGCCACCGAGGTGACCTGATTGATCGGCTGGGGCTCGATGTTCAGCTTGATGCCCACCTGCGCCGCGTTCGACTGCAGTTCGGTCATCTCCGATGTGAGCCAGCTCAAGCCGCTGGCATACGGGAAGTTGAAGCTGAGCGTCTTGCCCTGGGCGATCCCCGGCCCGCACTTGGCCGGATCGACGCAGGTGGTGGCGCCGCCGGGGACCACCTTCCAGCCATGGCCCGTCAGCAGCGCCTTGGCCTTGGCGATGCTGAATGGGAACGGATCACCCTGCTTGCCCTGCGCGGACAGGAACTTGCTCACCGGGGTACTGCCGACCGGGCCGACGGTGACCGAGCCGTAGCCTCGCAACGGCCCGCTGATGACGCCCTGCTGGTCCATCAGGTAGGCCATGGCCTGACGGAAGTACAGCTGCCGGATGATCGGGCCGTTGCCGGTCGTGGACTGGAAGTTCATCACGTAGAAGCCGATACCCCAGGCGTAGAGCGGGGCCAGCGTGTAGCCCTTCGAGGACAGCGGGTTGGCCCCGGCCGACGCTCCGGCTGGCTTGGACGGCAGATCGGAGGCCGGGATGTAGCCGTAGTCGATCTTGGTGCTGCTGCTGGGCGACTGCATCACGTCATACTCGGCGGAGTCGGTGGTGAACGGCACTTCCTCGAACGCCGAGAGCTTCGGCTTGACCGGCCCGGAATACGACTTGTTCGGCACGAACGTGACGTGCCCGTCGGCGTTGAACGCGCTCAGCCGCCACGGCCCGTCCACGATGCCCCAGATCGGCGACGTCGCGTACGTGTTCAAGTCTTTGGCCTGGCCGGCCAGGTAGGCGTACACCGCGGCGCAGTCGCCGACCGTCGTGTCGCAGTTGCTGGGGCCGGACGCGGTCCGGTCCCAGGCCGCGGGCATCGGGGTAATCTGGCTCAGGTTGTTGTACAGGAACCACGTCGACGAGAACGGCTTGTTCATCGTCATCGTCAGTTCGGTCGAGCTGACCGCCTTGACGTCCGAGACGTTCGTCGGGAACCCGCCCGGCACCGAGCCGAACCAGTCCTCCGGCACCGCCTTCATCATGTTGATCCAGAACATGATGTCCTGCGCCGTGACCGGCGTCCCGTTCGACCACTTGTAGTTCTTCAGCTTGATCGTCACATTCCGGCCGCTGAACGCCGGCGTGTAGGCCAGGCTGAGCGACGGGTTCACCACCGGCTGGCTGCCATAGCCGAACCAGTACAGCGGCCGGTACATCAGGTAGGTGAAGTCGAACAGGTTCTGATTGGTGGAGACCGACGGGTCCATGAACGGGAAGATGTAGTTCGGGGTCTGCGACGGCGGCTCGGACATCACCGCGGTCCCGCCCTTCAGCGGCGTCGTCCCCGATGCCGTGCTCTTGCTGCTGCTGCAGGCTCCCGCCGCGAGCGCCAGGGCCGCAGCTCCAGCCACCGCGAGTGCCATCCGCGGCCGAGCCCACCTTGATGCAGGACGCCGCGCGCGAACTGACCCCATCACCCACCCCTTCGGCCGCGTATATCCACCACGACCACCTGACGACACCGCGACGATGCCGGTCAAGCACGAAAGGATCACATTGGTCAAACGTTTGTCTTGTCCGGACGAACATGAGGTGGGGCATACTCGTTGCGAGCATCGGGGGGGTTGCGGTGAGCGAGAGCACAGGCTCTGCCCAGTGGACGATGGTGGACGAGGGCTGGGGCCGCAAGGCGGTGGACTTCTCAGCCCTCAGCGAGCCGAGCAACTGCCGGGAGTACGTCGCCATGCACCACCGGCTGGGTGCGGACGCCGGGGACCGGCTGCTCGACGTGGCGTGCGGGTCCGGGCTCTCGATCGAACTGGCTCGCCTCCGCGGCGCCGTGTGCTCTGGCATCGATGCCTCGCCGCGGCTGGTCGCTGTCGCCCGGGACCGGAACCCGGGATCTGACATCAGGGTCGGCGACATGAACGCGCTGCCCTGGGATCAGGCGTCGTTCGACGTTGTGACCAGCTTCCGGGGCATCTGGGGTACCACGCCCGGCGCTGTCGCCGAGATTCACCGGGTGCTGCGCCCCGGAGGGCGAGCCGGGATAACGGTGTGGGGACACCTGAAGGTGTCTCCTGGCGCATGGGCCATGGCACCGTTCCGGCTTGCTGCCACCGAAAAGGTGGACAACCAGGCCGCGATGGTGTCGCTCGGCCGCCCCGGTGCCGGTGAGCAGCTTCTCGGGTCACACGGATTCCGCGATATTGAGCGCGTGGACGTGCCGTTCGCCATGGAGTTCGCGGATCCGCAGCTGTATGCGCGGGCCCTCGCCTCCACCGGCCCGGCTTACGAGGCCATCCAGAACGTCGGCGAGGCCGAGTTCTACCGGGTAGCGGTCGAGCAGGCCCGGGCGCAACTGCGGGACGGCTTGCCGTTGCGGGCCGAGCTGAAGGTCGTGGGCTACCTGGCCCGCAAGCCCGAAGGAGGAGAACGCACATGACGGGCAGCTTTCTCGAAGAACCCCCGCTGTCCCCGGAGGTGCAGGCGCTCTACGACGACGACCTCGCCGACGGTGATTACGTGTGGAACGTGTCGCGCTTGTGGGCACACCAGCCGGGCACCATCAATACGCTGTTCGAGCTGATGTCCACGGCATTCAAGGCGAGCGGCCTGAGTTTCCGCCAGCGCGGGATCCTGGTGACCGCCGCCGCCTCGGCGCTCGGCGACGCGTACTGCTCGCTGGCGTGGGGCGGGAAGCTGGCCGGCGCCTCGGAAGCCGCTCTGGCCGCCGGAGTTCTCGACGGCAGCGACGCCGGCCTGACCGACCAGGAGAAGGCCATGGCGGCCTGGGCCCGCAAGGTCGTCAGGGACCCGAACGCGACGTCGCCCGCCGACGTCCAGGAACTCCGCGACGCCGGGCTCGACGACGACCAGATCTTCGCCATCACCGCTTTCGTGGCCCTCCGCCTGGCGTTCTCGACGATCAACGACGCCCTTGGTGCTCAGCCCGACGCGCAGCTTGCCGAGTCTCTGCCCCCAGAGGTGCGCAAGGCCGTGACCTTCGGCCGGCCCGTAGCCGGCTGACTCGTCACATTGACCATCCCCAGTGACTGGGCACCTGGCGGCCGAGGAGTTGCTCGAAGTGGTGCACGTCGGCGGCAAGGCGTCCGGCGAGCCGGTCGCGGAGCTCGCGCGGGATCGCGCGGTCGCCGGGCCGCGCCTTCCGGGTCGTGACGAGCCGGGCAAGTCCCGTGCGCTGATCGGGTCGCCATCGCGGATCGGGCTTGACCTCGCGTCGCGGTAGCCAGTGCAGGTCGTGCAGGCGCGGGACGGGCTTGTCGATCGAGCGGTGGTCGTGATGCCGCGCATCGAGGTCATCGGCTGCGGCACGGATCGACACCGAGATGGCCGAATACCGCGCTCAGTGCCTCACGTGGCCTGTCGCGGAGCACCTCGGTCGCGATGGTCATCGAGGTAGTGGCCAAGGCTCACGGTCCCGGCCTTCATCGCCCCGATCACCACGAAGGTCGGCAGCGTCATCGGGTGGTCACCACGATCGATGTCCTCCCGCCGCCGGGATCAGCGCTTGGTTGGAAGAGTTTCAGACAGGCAGGCGCGGACGCGAACGGTTTTCGCGGGCGCGGAGACGGCGGAGCATGCGCGCGTCCTGAAAGCCGACGGTGCGGGCTGCGGCCTCGACGGTGGCGCCGTGGCCGATCAGGTGCTCGGCTCGCTCCAGCCGGAGCAGTTGCTGGTAGCGCAGCGGGGTTATGCCCGTTGCCGCGGTGAACCTGCGGGTCAGCGTGCGCTCGCTGACGCCGCACGCGCTGGCGATCTGCGCGAGCGGCAGCGGGCGCGCAAACCGGGCCTCGATGTGGTCCTGGGCGCGGTGTGCGGTGTCGCTGAGGTGGTTGCGGTGCCGCAGCATGGCGCTGGCCTGCTGCTCGTCGCCGTTCCGGCGGGCGTAAACGACCATCTCGCGGGCCACCCGCGCGGCTGTGTCCGGGCCGTCCCGTACGGCGATCAGGTACAGGGCCAGGTCGATGCCGCTGGCGATCCCGGCGGACGTGGCGACCCGGCCGTCGATGACGTAGAGCACGTCGCGGATGACCGCCGCTCGTGGGTAGCGTCTGGCGAGGTCGTCCTGAATGGCGTGGTGGGTGGTGCAGCGGCGGCCGTCCAGGAGGCCTGCCCGGCCGAGGGCGTCGGCACCGGAGCAGACGCTGGCGACGGTGCCCCCTTGCGCGTGATGGCCGGCGAGCGCCTCGAGCGCGGCACGGGGCAGCGGGCCGGTGGTCGCGATCGAAGGGCTCGTCCGCCAGCCGGGGACGATGATGAGGTCATCTGCGGCGAGCGCGGGCCATTGCGTGGTCGCCCGGATGGTGACGCCCTGGGCCGTGGCAACGTCTTCCTGGCCGGCGACATACCCGAGTTCGTAGCCGCAGCCGAGGCCAGCAGCGGTGCCAAACGCCTGCGCCGGCCCCGCCAGGTCCAGCAGGTGCAGCCCGGGGGCGAGCAGGAACACAACCTTGGTCACGATCTGGTCAGCATAACCGGCCGGTGACCTCTGCGATCGTGGCGATGGTCGCGAACCGTCCGGCGAGCGCGTACTCGGTCCGCTCGATGACCGCGCCGACGGGCAGCGTGCGCGGATCGGCCAGCAGCTGCTCGGCCGATTGCCCTGGTGGGGCATCCCGATGCCCGATCGGGCTTGTGGCGGTGGCCTCCGTGACGAACGTGACCTGGTAGCCCAGGTCGGACGCGACCCGCGCTGTTGTCTCGCAGCACTGCTCGGTCCGTATGCCGCAGACGATGACCTCGGTGACACCCTGCTGGACCAGCATTTGCTGCAGGTTCGTCGTCGTGAACGCGTTGTGCGAGGTCTTGGTGAGCTGCTGCTCGCCGGGCCGCGG
>JASHQP010000412.1 GCA_030039095.1 Streptosporangiaceae bacterium | reverse complement strand
GCGGAGCCACCCGGAGCGTCGGCGGGCGGCGCGCCTCGGGATCCGCGGGAACGTCCAGCCAGACCACGTCCGGGCGCGCGGCGACGTCCGGGCCGAACGCGCTCAGCATCCGGTCGGCCGCATCGTGCAGCTCGTCGAGCCCGGCCAGCGCCGCCCGCCGCGCCGCGAGCTGCTCCGGCTCGTCGTCAGCGTTCTTCGCGCTGGTGCGGATCTCGGTGGCGCACGATCCGGCGGCGTCCCTGAGCGCGGCGATCGCGGCCGCGAGGTGCTCGGTCAGCACGTCGATGCGCCCGGGCGGCGCGTCGGCCAGGACGAACGCAAGCCCCTCCCCTGCATCCCTGAGCCTGCCCGCCGCGTCGTCGGTGACCTGCTTGCCGCTGCGCCGGGCCGCGGCCTCGACCGCGGGGGCCGAGAGCTCGGCCGTGGCGATCGAGGTCACCCGGTCGACGAGGTCGTGGGCCTCGTCGATGATCACCACGTCGTGCTCGGGAAGCACGTTGCCGTTCTCGAGGGCGTCGATCGCGAGCAGCGCGTGGTTGGTGACCACGATGTCGGCGCGCGCGGCGATCTCACGGGCCTTCTCCGCGAAGCACCGGGTGCCGAAGCCGCAGCGCTGGGAGCCGATGCACTCCCGCGCGGAGACGGCGACCTGCCGCCACGCCCGCTCGTCCACGCCGGGCACGAGCTCGTCCCGGTCGCCGGTCTCGGTCTGCTCGGCCCACTCTCGCAGCCGGGTCACCTGCCGCCCGATCTCCGTGCTCGCGGCGGGCTCGAACAGCGCGTCCTGCTGGTCGTCGGCCGCGCCGGCCTGCAGCCGGTGCTTGCACAGGTAGTTCCGGCGTCCCTTGAGGATCGCGAACGTCGGCGCGCGGCCGAGCAGCGGCTCGAGCGCCTCGGCCAGCCTCGGCAGGTCGCGGTCGATGAGCTGGCTCTGCAGCGCGATCGTGGCCGTCGACACCACGACCGTGGCGCCGAGGGCGGCCGCGTGCCGGGCCGCCGGCACCAGGTAGGCCAGCGACTTCCCGGTGCCGGTGCCCGCCTGGACCGCGAGGTGCTCGCCGCCGTCCATGGCACGGGCGACCGCCTCGGCCATCTTGACCTGCCCGGGCCGCTCGGCGCCTGCTATCCCGGCGACCGCGGCGGCCAGCAGCGTCGGCACATCGGGTAGTTCGCTAGATTCGCCGGCCACACCTGAAAACTATCGCTCCCCTACGACGATCCGCGGCAGCCAAACGCGCTATGGCACGACAATGACCGGGCAGCGGGCGTGCCGCGCCAGCCAGCCGGGAATCGACCCGGCCACGTGGCGCAGCTTGTGCGCGGACGCACCGACGACGAGCGCGTCGGCGCTGGTCGAGTCCGCCGCGGCCGCGAGTTCCTTGGCCGCGTTCCCGCGCCGCGCCATCACCCTGACGTCGAGCCCCTCCGCGTCGCAGACCTGATTCAGCTCCGCGACCAGCCACGGCTCGAAGTCCTGGCGTTCCCTGGCGGCGCAGATGACCTGCCCGGTCATCGGCTCGCAGTAGACCCCGAACGGAACCACGTAGACGACGAGCAGCGGACGGCCCAGTCGCCGGGCCAGCCCGGCCGCGTAGGCGAGCGCGTTCCGGCTGGACGGGGACGCGTCATAGCCGATCACCACGGGGTGCCCGGGACCTCGTGCGCCGGGCGCCGGGGCGGACTGGTCCTGCTGCGCCCCGCGCGGTTCCGGCTCGGCGCGTTCACCAGGGAGGCCGTCTGCCTCCCGGCGCGCCTGCTGGGGCGGCCTTTGCGGGTCATCCGCGCGGTCAGGCTGTTCCCAGCGCGGCTCGGGCCCTAGCTGCTCCATCAGATTGGTCCTTGCGGTTCATGCTCCGCTTCGTAGGAACTGCTCCATCATATAACTTAGTTTGAACTAAGCAAGTACTCTCACCGGCGGCGCCGGGGCGGCGCCGGACGCGGTTATTTTATTGTCACAGAAGTTTCCGTCACCTCCGGGACATGAACGACGAAATCTTTATGGTCGTGCGTGTGAGCGCGGCCCGGGGCGATCGATCCGCGCCCGACGCGAGGGGCAGCGGCTCTGCGATCAGCGCGCCGAGCGCCTGGCTGTTTCAGCCGTGCGTGTCCGTCAAGTCGCTAAGTACACCCCCCTGGAAGTTCGTCGGGGTCGTGAACCCGGCCCGGGCAGAGCCTGGCGCCGCCCGATCCGGGACATTCCGGCCGCTGCGGCCCGCTCTGCGCGGAGTAGGTACGGGTATTGCCGTACCTACTCCGCACAGTCGCGCCCGGAGGGCCGAGCCGCAAGGTCAGCGGAGGGCGGGAGCCCGGATTTATTCGGTGGCGGTCGCGCTCCGGGGCGCCGTAGCCTGAACGGCGACGTCGGCGCTGTGAGCGCCGCGCGCAGAGCCGCGCACAGAGCCGAGCACAGAGCCGAGCACAGAGGAGAAATGGCCTTGTCCATGGTCATGGTCCGCCGTGTCAGGGCGGCGGCCACCAGCACCGAACCCAGCCGGTGCCCACTTCCTGCATGACCGCGCGCTGATCGGCCAGCTCGTCCGGGCCGCGGGCGCGGGCAACGGACGGCTCGTGCTCGACCTCGGGGCCGGCGGTGGAGCGATCACGGCCCGGCTCGCCGAGGCGGGGGCCCGGGTCATCGCCGTGGA
>JASHQP010000411.1 GCA_030039095.1 Streptosporangiaceae bacterium | reverse complement strand
AGTTGCGCGGCGCCGCCGATTCCGCCGAGTTCCCGATCGAGAACCCGGCCACCGGCGAGATCATCGGCCACGCGCCCGACGCCGGCGCCACCGACGTTGACGCGGCCATATCGGCGGCGCATATAGCGTTCCGGGAAACAGCCTGGGCCACGGACACGGCGCTGCGGTCCCGCTGCCTCCGGCAGCTGAAAACGGCGCTGGACGCGGACTTCGAGACGCTGCGCGCGATCACGATCGCCGAGGCCGGCGTGCCGCGGCTGTGGACCGACGGGCCACAGCTGCGCATCCCGGTCGACGGGCTCGACTACCTGGTGTCCCTGCTGGACGGGTACGAGTGGGAGCAGGACCTCGGCGTCGCCGAGCCGCTCGGCATCCGCACGGAGCGCCGCGTCTGCCGGGAAGCCGCCGGGGTGGTCGCCGCGATCTCTCCGTGGAACTTCCCCAACCAGATCAACCTGGCCAAGCTCGGCCCGGCGCTCGCGGCCGGCTGCACGGTCGTGCTCAAGCCGGCGCCGCAGACGCCGTGGACCGGCACCGAGCTGGGCCGGCTGATCGCCACGCAGACCGACATCCCGCCCGGTGTGGTCAACGTGCTGACCGCGAGCGGGGCGGCAGCGGCCGAGGCGCTGACCGCCGACCCGCGGGTGGACATGATCTCGTTCACCGGCTCGACCGCGACCGGCCGGCGGGTGATGGCCGCCGCGGCGCCCACGCTGAAGAAGGTCTTCCTCGAGCTCGGCGGCAAGTCGGCGGCCGTGGTGCTGGACGACTACGACGTGACGGCCGCGGCCGCGCTCACCGCGTTCAGCGTGTGCATCCACGCGGGTCAGGGATGCGCGCTGACCACCCGGCTGATCGTGCCGCGCGGCACCTACGACGACGCGGTCGCCGCAGCCGTGCAGGCTATGCGCGCGGTGACCGTCGGTGACCCGGCCGACGGCGCGACCGTCTGCGGGCCGGTGATCTCGCAGGCGCAGCGCGACCGGGTCGAGTCGTATCTGCGCTCGGCGGCCGCGGACGGCGGGACCTTCGCGTGCGGCGGGGGACGCGTCGCGGGGCGGGACGCCGGCTACTGGATCGAGCCCACGGTCATCACCGGCCTGGTTGCCACGGCGCGGGCGGCCCGCGAGGAGATCTTCGGGCCGGTGCTGGTCGTGCTGGCGCACGACGGTGACGACGACGCGGCCGCGCTGGCCAACGACTCTCCGTACGGGCTGTCCGGCGCGGTCTTCAGCAGCGACCTCGCGCGGGCGCGCGCGGTGGCGTCGCGCATCCGGGCCGGCACGATCGGCATCAACGGCGGGGTCTGGTACTCCCCCGACGTGCCGTTCGGGGGGTACAAGCAGTCCGGTACCGGCCGGGAGATGGGCGTCGCCGGGTTCGAGGAGTACCTGGAGATCAAGTCGATCGCGCTGCCCGCGGCACGGGGGCCGGAATGAACCTGGACGTGAACCTGGCCGACCTGGTCGTGGCCGTCGGCGCGGCGCTGCCGGACCGGTGCGCGCTGGTGTGCGACGGCGACCGGCTCGGCTACCCCGAGCTGACCGCGCGCTCGAACCAGGTTGCCCAGCATCTCGCGGGGCTGGGCCTGGCACCGGACGAGCCGGTCGGGCTGTACCTGCTCAACTCCGCCGCGTACATCGAGGCGCTGCTCGGCTGCATGGTGGCGCGCACGATCCCGGTCAGCATCAACTACCGGTACACCGGGCACGAGCTGGCGCAGCTGCTCGGCAGCGCGCGGCTGGCGGCGCTCGTGGTCGACGCCGAGCACGCCGGGCTGGCGGCGTCCGTCGCTCCGGCCTGCCCCACCCTGCGGCACGTGCTCGTCACCGGACGCGATCCGGGCGGGCCGACGCCGCGCTTCCCGGACGCGGTCACGGTTGCGGACTACGGCCCGGCGGTCGCGGCCGCCTCGGTCAGCCGGCCGGACAACGGGCGCAGCGGCGACGACAAGCTGATCATCTACACCGGCGGGACGACCGGGCTGCCCAAGGGCGTGCTGTGGCGGCACGAGGACTTCTTCTTCGCCGCGCTGGCCGGCGGCAACCACTATGGCCCGCCCCGGCAGAGCGTGGACGCGATCGTCGCGGCGGCCGCCGAGGTGCCCGCGGCCGAGGAGGAACTGCGCGCGCACTGCCGGGCGACGGTCGCCGGCTACAAGGTGCCGGCCCGGATCGCGTTCGTCCCGTCGGTCGTGCGCTCGCCATCCGGCAAGCCCGACTACCGGTGGGCGCGCGCGGTGCTCGCCGACGCTGATGACCCCGAAGGGGCCGGAACGTGACGCCACCGCCACCCGGGCCCGCCATCGACCTGATGAGCGGGGAATTCTTCGGCTCCGACCCGTTCGGCGCCTACGCGTGGATGCGCGAGCACGCGCCGGTCCACCACGACGAGCGCAACGACCTGTGGGCGCTGACCCGCTACGCGGACGTGAAGGCGGCGGGCACCGATCCCGCGGTCTTCTCGAGCGCCGGGGGCATCCGGCCCAGGTTCCCGCCGCTGCCGATGATGATCGACTTCGACGCGCCGGAGCACAGCCGGCGCCGCAAGCTGGTCAGCGCGGGCTTCACCCCGCGCCGGGTCAAGGCGCTGGAAGACCACGTCCGCGCGGTGTGCGACGACGCGATCGACGCGGTCTGCGAGCGGGGTGAATGCGACTTCGTGCGCGACATCGCCGCGCCGCTGCCGCTCAACATGATCGGCGACCTGCTGGGCGTCGATCGGGCTGCCCGTCCCGACCTGCTGCGCTGGTCCGAGGACATGCTTCTGTCGCAGGGCTCACCAGACCCGGACGCCATGCTGGCCGCTGCCCAGGCCTTCGCCGAGTACGAGGCGTACATGGAGCCGGTGTTCGCCGACCGGCTCCGCACCGGGGCCGACGGCGACCTGGTCGGCGCGCTCGTGCACGCCGAGATCGACGGCGACAAGCTGGATCACGACTCGCTCGTCTACGAGTCGCTGCTGATCCTCATCGGCGGCGACGAGACCACCCGGCACGTCCTGTCCGGCGGCATGCTGGCGCTGCTGGACGATCCGCCGCAGCTCGAGCGGCTGCGCGCCGACCCCGGGCTGCTGCCGGTTGCCGT
>JASHQP010000410.1 GCA_030039095.1 Streptosporangiaceae bacterium | reverse complement strand
TCCCAGGTTCGACTTCCGGCGCGCCGAGATCTCCGAGATCGGCCGGATGGGCGGCTGGATGCTCGGCTACGTGATCACCACGCAGATCTCGTTCATGGTCACCACGATCGTGGCCAACAACGCCGGCGCGCGGGTCTGCGCGAACTGCGCCGGGGCCGGCTACGCCACGTTCGCCAACGCCTGGACGATGTTCCAGCTGCCGTACGCGATCGTGGGTGTCTCGGTGATCACCGCGATGCTGCCGAGGATGAGCGCGCACGCGGCCGAGGGCTCCAACGACCTGGTCACCAACGACTTCTCCGCCGCGACCCGGCTGTCGTCGGCCCTGGTCGTCCCGGGTGCCCTGATCCTGGCCGTGCTCGGGCCGCCGCTGGCGCAGGTCCTGTTCGGGCACGGCAGCACGTCGGCGGCGTCGGCAAGGTACCTGGGCGTGGTGTTCGGCGTGCTGTCCCTGGGGCTGCTCCCGTACACGCTGTTCAACCTGCAACTGCGGGTCTTCTACGCGATGCGCGACAGCCGTACCCCGGCGATCATCGGCGGTATCTCGATGGCGGTCCGGATCGTGTGCAGCTTCATCGCTCTGGCCGTCCTCCCGCCCGGCTACGTCGTGGCCGGGGTGGCGGCCGGGTTCGGCATCTCGAACCTGGTAATGGTGGCGGGGTTGTGGCACTCGCTCAGCCGCAGGGTGGGCGGCCTGGACAATCACCGGATCAATTCGACCCTGCTCCGAATGCATCTCGCGGCCGTGCCCGCCATGGTCTTCGCGATCGCGGTGACCGTGGTGATCGACGTCGCGGCGCGGCCGGGGATGCTGGCCGCCATGGCCACGGTCGTCGTTGGCGGCGCGGGCGGCCTGGTGCTCTACTGGCTGGCCGGCCGGATGCTGAAGATCGAGGAACTCCGCGAGGTGACCACGATGACCCGCACCCGCCTGGGCCTGCGGGCATCCGCGTAAAACCCGGGGCTCGCCGGCCTCCTATCCTGGCTGGCGTGCCACTGGCTCTTCCGGACCCGCCGCTGGCGGCTGGCGGGATCGTCCTTCGCCGCCTGGAGCCCAGCGACATCCCCTGGATCACCGCGGCCTGCTCCGACCGCGAGCTCAGCCGGTATATCCCGGGGATTCCCTACCCCTACGCGCAAGCCGATGCGCGGGCCTTCATCGACCGCGCCACGGGTGCCTGGGCCGACGGCAGCGCGGCGACGTTCGTGATCTCCGAGGTGACCGACGGGACCGGCCTGGGCACGATCGCGCTGCACCTGGCCGCCGGTGATGCTGGCCTGGCCCAGGTCGGTTACTGGCTGACCCGGGAGGCTCGCGGCCGCGGCGCGGCCACGATCGCCGTTCAGCTCGTGTCCCGATGGGCCTTCACCGTCGTGGGCATTGACCGGCTGAGCCTGCAGACCGCACCGGAAAACGTGGCCTCGCAGCGCGTCGCTGAACGAGCGGGCTTCACCCGCGAAGGCCTGCTCCGAGCCTGGATGCCAACGCCCGACGGCCGTCGGCACAGCGTGATGTTCTCACTGCTGCCAGCCGACACAGCTCCCGAGCCTTCCTGACAGAGCGCCAGCGGCGTCCAGCAGCCAAAGCAAGCCGATGAAGAGGCTCGGCAAGGTTATGGGGACGCGGGGGGCGCTAAGCCGCGTGGGCGGGTGGCGGCCCGTGGCTGTGCAGGGTCCTGTCGCCGCCGGGACTGGTGGCGGTGACGGTGCCGTCGGGGTGCAGGTCGATGCCCCACCCCCACCGGTGGATCGCGATCAGATGGTGAAACGTGCACAAAAGCAGCAAATTGGTCAGGCATGTCGGGCCGCCCTGGGCGCGGGGGACGATGTGATGGGGCTGGCACGCCGCCACCGGCTGGTCGCGTCCGGGGAACCTGCAGCCGCGGTCGCGCACCGCCACCGCCCGGCGCAAATGCACGGGGATGGCCTCGGTGGCCGCACCGACGTCCAGCGGCAGGCTGACCGACGCGACCGTGTCTGGTGCCAGCCGGGTTCGCAGGTAGGACGCCAGCCCGCCAGGTCCCGACAGCAGGTCAGCCGCGGCCTTCACGATCAACCGCCTGGCGCTCCGCTCGGCCCGGGCTTGTCGTGCGGCGCGAGCATCGGCCGTGGGACAGGCGTCGCCGGGCTGGTATGACGTCGCCGGCGCAGGGCCGGCCGGCGCGTCCCTCGCCGGCGTGCCGTGCAGCAGCATGGCGGAGAGGCGGTCCAGCACGTTCGGGTCGACGCGGCCAGTGACGACAGGCACGATCTGCGCGTCGCAGTCATCACCGGGCTCGGCGGCGGCCTCCCCAGCCCAGGCGGCCTCGGCGGCGGGGGCGCCGGGCAGGCCACGCAACCGGTCCAGATCCATGTGCAGCACGATCTGGGTTGGCTGTCCCGCCCGGTCGGGCAGGCACCCGGTGCCGATCAGCCGCCGGCACGCTTCTTCGAGGGCGTCGTGCAGCCGCTGGCCTTTGGACCGCTCATCTTCCGGGCCGCGCCGTTTGCCCAAAGCGTCCAGTACGGCTTGCACGGCGGCGGCGCATCGCGGGGTGAGGTTCCCGTCCAGCTTCCCGGCACCCTGGAAGGTTGTGTCCAGCCGCACCGACCGCCGGGTGAATCCGTCATCCCCATCGGCGTCGGGCCTGGCGCACTGCTTGCGGATCTCCTCGGCCATCGCACTCAGCTCACGCAAGCTGTAGCCGCTGGCCGCGGCGCCCAGCAAGAACACATCCGCATCCTCGCGGACATCGGCCGGGAGCGGGTCGGTCCAGTCGCAGACCTGCCGCGCCCAGGACTCGGAGATCTCGCCATCCGCGAGCGCGTCCGCGACCCGCGGGTGGGCCGCCAGGCGGCGCATCCAGCCCAGGGCGCCGTCGGCGGCGCTGCCGGTGATCTGCGCCTGCCCCGTCAGCCACGCCCGCGCCGACCCCAGCCCGTCCTGCTCATACCCGCCCTGGGCGCAAAACGCGGCCAGCACCCGGGAGCGGGCCGCGGTATGCATCGACCCGGCGCGTTCCAGGCCGCGCAGGCACTCGGCCTGCACCGCCGTGGGCAGCGACGCGGCATCCGCAGCGGCCAGCCAGCCCAGCCCGGCCGCCACCATCGCCACCGCATCAGCAGCGGTGACCGGAGAGGCGGGCGATTGACCGGCTGAGCACATGACCCCGGATTCCTCCTCACGAACCACGATTCGACTGTTAGTTCGATGATAGAGGAGGGGTCCGACAGTTCTGGGGCCCTTGGCAGTGGTGCAGAGGTATGAGAATAAATTCAGGAAACCAACGAGCTAAGAGGGCGCATATGAGCGACGTCCTGCTGCAGGAAGACACCGACGGCGTGCGGGTGCTGACGCTGAACCGGCCCGGGGCGCGCAACGCGCTGAGCACCGAGCTGGCCTCGGCGCTGGGCGCCGCGCTGACCGCCGCTTCTGCGGACGGCGAAGTCCGCGTCCTGGTGCTGACCGGGTCGGACCCCGCGTTCTGCGCTGGCATCGACCTCAAGGAGGCAGCCCGGGACGGGGACGCGTACTTCCGCAGGGCGGGCACCGCCGACTGCATCGCGCAGGTCGGCCGGATGGCCAAGCCGGTCATCGGCGCGGTCAACGGCGCCACGTTCACCGGCGGTCTGGAGCTGGCCCTCGGCTGCGACTTCCTGATCGCGTCGGACCGGGCCATCTTCGCGGACACGCACGCCAGGGTCGGGATCCTG
>JASHQP010000409.1 GCA_030039095.1 Streptosporangiaceae bacterium | reverse complement strand
GCGGGCCGGCGCGGCGGGCGGGCGCGGGCGGGACCGCGGATGGCGGGCGCGCTGGCGGGTTGGGGCAGGATAGAGGCGTGATCGAGCGGTATACGTTGCCCGAGATGGGGCACGTCTGGAGCGAGGCGCACAAGTACGAGCTCTGGTGCAAGATCGAGACGCTGGTGCTCGAGGCACACGCCCGTGCCGGGACCGTGCCCGCCGACTCCGTGCCGCCGGTGCAGGCCGCACCGGCGCCCACCGCCGGGGCCGTGGCCGCGATCGAGGCTGTGACCGGCCATGACGTGATTGCGTTCCTGTCCGCGTGGGCCGACAACACGGTCCCGAGGGAGGCCGCCGCCTACGTTCACTTCGGGATGACCTCGTCCGACCTGCTCGACACCGGGCTGGCGCTGCAGCTCACGGAGGCCAGCGACCTGCTGCTGGCCAAGGCCACCGTGCTGACCGCGGCGCTGCGCGACCACGCCCTGGCTCACCGCTCCACGCTGCGGGTCGGCCGGACCCACGGCATTCACGCCGAGCCCGACCTGTGGGGGCACCGGGTCGCCGATTTCGCCTTCGCGATGGCCCGGTGCCGGGACCGGCTGCTGCGGGCCCGCGAGGCGGTCGCCGTCGGCAAGCTCTCCGGGCCCGTGGGCAGCTACTCCAACATCGACCCGGCGATCGAATCGCAGGTCATGGACGAACTGGGCCTGCGCGCGGCGCCCGTCGCCACCCAAGTCGTGTTTCGCGACGGGATCAGCGAGTGGGTCAGCGTTCTGGCACTCATCGCCAGTGTGTGCGACGCGGTGGCCATAGAGGTACGGCTCGGGCAGCAGACGGAGATCTCTGAGCTTGCCGAGTCCTTCGGGCAGGGCCAGAAGGGCTCGTCGGCCATGCCGCACAAGAAGAACCCGGTCCGCTCGGAGCGCATCAACGGCCTGGCACGGATCGTCCGGGCCCAGGTGGTTCCCGTGATGGAGGGCATCCCGCTGTGGCACGAGCGGGACATCTCGCACTCGTCGACCGAGCGGGTCGCGCTGCCTGACGCGGCGGCCGCCACGGATTACCTTCTCGAGGAGACCACCTGGCTGATCCGTGGGCTGGTCGTGGACAAGACGCGGATGCTGGAAAACCTGAACGCCACGCGCGGGC
Organism: Streptosporangiaceae bacterium; assembly: GCA_030039095.1. The sequence goes on along the minus strand of JASHQP010000409.1, from coordinate 6,870 downwards.
TGATCTACACCTCGGCGGTGCTGCTCGAGCTCGTCGCTGCCGGGATGTCCCGCGAGGGCGGGTACGCATTGGTACAGGCCGCGGCCATGGACACCTACCAAACCGGAAGGCCGCTGCGCGAGACGCTCCGCAAGCACGCGGCCGAGGCGGGCGAGGCGCTGGACGAGGCCCGGCTCGACGAGGCCTGCCGGCCGGAACGTTACGTCGAGCGGCTGGACGGCGTCTTCGAGCGGCTCGAGTCGCTGACATGAAACACGTCTACTCGGGCAAGGTGCGGGAGGTCTACGAGACCGCCGACGGCGTGCTGCTGCTGGTGGCCACGGACCGGATCTCGGCATTCGACCACGTGCTGCAGACCGAGATCCCGGACAAGGGGAAGATCCTTACCCAGCTCTCGCTGTGGTGGTTCGAGCAGCTCACGGACATTGTGCCGAACCATTTGGTGGACGCGCCCATCCCGGCGGAGTTCGCCGGCCGGGCCACGGCCTGCAGGCGGCTGGCCATGATCGGCGTGGAGTGCGTGGCGCGCGGCTACCTGGCGGGCTCGGGGCTCACGGAGTACCGGGAGGGCGGGGCCGTGTGCGGCGTGCCGCTGCCCGCCGGGCTGGCCGAGGGCTCCCGGCTCCCGGGGCCGATCTTCACGCCGGCCACCAAGGCGCCGTTCGGGCAGCACGACGAGAACATCTCCGCGGGCGAGGTCGCTGAGATCGTCGGCGTCGGCACGGCCGCCGAGATCGAGCGGATCACGCTCGCGGTGTACGCCAGGGGCGCGGATCTCGCCGCCCGGCGCGGGATCATCGTGGCCGACACCAAGATCGAGCTCGGCTTCGACGCCGGCGGCGCGCTGGTGCTGGCCGACGAGGTGCTGACGCCGGACTCGTCGAGGTTCTGGCCGGCCGGCCAGTGGCAGCCGGGACGGAGCCAGCCTTCGCTCGACAAGCAGTTCGTGCGGGACTGGCTCACCTCGCCGGAATCCGGGTGGGACCGCCACGGCGGTGAGCCACCGCCGCCGCTCCCCGAACCGATCGTGGAGCGCACCCGTGACAGGTATGTAACCGCGTACGAGAGCATTACCGGACGCCGTTGGGGGTAGGAATGGCGCCGCGGGCAATGCTCGCCGATAAGGCGCCGGGACTTCGCCCATAACGGAACGGAACACCCCGCCTATAACACGCAGGAACCCCCCGCTTATAACTAGATGTAGCTGTTCAGATACGCTACGTAACATCGCCGTCATGGTCTGGGGGGCACGAGAGCGGTGGAATACTGGACGACACATGAATCAGGCTGCCTGCTATCGGGCGGCCTGCCGTCTGGTTGGCCGGAGGCCACGGAGCTGCAGTCGGCAGGCAGGGATGGCCCGGATAGTGATGCCGCTCAGTCGACCGACGGGAGCAACAGCACTATGACCACACGCCCTGAGACCCGCTATCGCGTACGTGGCGGCCAGCCGCTGCAGGGCACGGTCTTCGTGCAGGGAGCCAAGAACGCGGCCCTGAAGATGATCGCGGCCTCGCTGCTCGCCGACAAGGGCCGCACGGTGCTCAGGAACGTTCCGGTCATCGAGGACGTGCGCAGAGCTGTCGAACTGGCTCAGGCCGTGGGCGCGACGGTCAGGTTCCACGAGGCGGAGCGGACCCTCGTGGTCGACGCCTCCGAACTGACCAGCCCGGTGCTTCCGGCCGACATCGCGCGCCGGTTCCGCGCCTCGGTGCTGTTCGTGCCCGCGCTGCTGCACCGGCTCGGCGAGGCGACGATCGAGGGCGTCGGCGGCTGCAACCTCGGGAGCCGCAACCTGGACTTTCATTACCGTGGCTTTGCCCGCCTCGGGGCCACGGTCGACGAGGGCGAAACCACGATCCGGATCAAGGCCGACAAGCTCCGCGGGGCGCACCTCTACCTGGACACCCCGTCGCACACCGGCACCGAGAACCTGATCATGGCGGCGACGCTGGCGGCGGGCACGACGGTGATCGACAACACCGCGATGGAGCCCGAGGTCCTCGACGTCATCTCGTTCCTCACGAAGATGGGCGCGGACATCAGCGGCGGCGGCACCGGCTTCGTGACCGTCAACGGCGTCGACAAGCTGACCGCCGTCGAGCACACCGTCATGCCCGACCGCATCGACGCCGCGGTGTTCGCGATGGCGGCCGCCATCACCGGCGGCGAGCTGAGCCTGGTCGGCGCCTCCCTCGACCACTTCGGCGTGGTGCGCTGGAAGCTGGAGCAGATGGGCGTCGAGTTCTCCACGCACGGCGCCATACTGCAGGTGCGCCGGGAGCGCGAGATGCGCCCGATCAACGTGATCACGAGCCCGTTCCCCGGGTTCGCGACCGATCTGCAGTCGCCGATCATGGCGCTGAGCACGCTCGCCGACGGCACCAGCTACATCAGGGAAACCATCTTCGACGGCCGTTACACCCTGGTCGGCGAGCTCAACAAGCTGGGCGCGAAGGTCGAGGTGGCGAACAACGCGGCCATTGTTCACGGGCCGAGCACGCTGAAAGGCACCGAGGTCACCGCGCACGACCTGCGCTCCGGAATCGCGCTGATCCTGGCCGGCCTCGCCGCCGAGGGGGAAACCGTGGTCTCGCCCGGCTACATCATCGACCGCGGTCACGCTTCTGTGGCCGCGCGGCTGACCACGCTCGGTGCGGATATCGACGTGGAGATGGCCGACGGGACGGCGTGAGTCCGCAGGTCAGCGCGCTGGCGGCAGGCTTTTTTCGGTAACTTTCTCCCGTACGTCCGGTATCGCCAGCCTCGAGCCGCCCATAATTGGCTCTTTCCAGCGCTCCTCTCCTTGGGTTAACAAATAGGAGAGGCATTCTCACATCGCGGGAAGGCCGACCGGAGATGGGAACTGACGTGGCCTTAGGAATGAGGCACACCGGAGGACCTCGCGCATCCAGCGCATGCGGTGGCTCCAGCGGGTATGGCTTCTGCAGCGGATCCGGTCCGTCGTGAACGGGCCGGGCCGGGCCCAGGGCGAGCTGACGATCGGCATCGTGGGGCCGCACGAGCTGATCGAACGGATCATGCTGTCACCGTCATCGGCGGCCGCGAAGGCCGGAACCGGTGCGGGCGGCGCCGGCCTCGGCCCGGATTCCGGTCCGCCGAGGCGGCTGGTCGCTGCCGCGTACCGGGACGAGCAAGAGGCCGCCGATCAGGTGGTCCGGCTGGGCGGGGCGATCGACGTCTGCCTGTTCGCCGGCCGGGTCCCGTACGAGTACGCGCGCGCCGCCGGCGTGCTTGCGGTTCCGGCGACATTCGTGCCGCTCGGCGGCGGCGCGCTGTATGCGGCGCTGCTGAAGGCCAGCGGCAGCGGCAGCGGCGGCCTCGACCCGGCCCGGTCCAGCATCGACGTGCTGAGCCGAGCTGACGTCGAGGAGGCCTTTGCCGACCTCGGCCGGCCCACGCGGGGCGTGCACGTGCGCGAGGATTCCGGCAGCCCGGCCGTGGTGGCCTCGTTTCACGAGCGGCTCTGGCGCCGCAACGAGACGTCCGTCGCGTTCACGTGCCTGCAGTCCGTTGCGACGCGGCTGTCCGCCGCCGGGATTCCGGCCATCACGCTGAGGCCGACCGGGAGCGACATCCGGGTAGCGCTGCGCACCGCCGCGCTGATCGGCGGCTACCGCAGGCTCGAGGACGCACAGCTCGCCCTCGCCCTGGTGGAGGTGCCTGCCCTGCGGGACGGCGGGCGGCGCGCCTCGCCCCGGCAGTCGCGGGACGAGCTGCGGCTGACCGTGCACAGGTTCCTGGTCCAGGAGGCGCAGCGGATCCACGCGGCTGTCAGCCCGGCGAGCGACCACGGCTTCCTGATCGTCGCCACCCGCGGCTCCCTTGCCCGGGCCACCGAGGGATTCCGGGTCGCTCCGTTCGTCGACCGCGCGCGCAGCGAGCTGGGCGTCGCCTTGGAGGTGGGCATCGGCACCGGCCGGACGGCGGTGGAGGCCGAGGCGCACGCCCGCGCCTCTCTGGGCCGCGCCCAGGGCGGAAGCGGGGTGCGGGGGTTCGCCTCGGGCCGGGAGGGGCACGCACCGGTGCCGCCTCCGCGGCTGCCCGAGGCCGGGGCCCGCAGGTCGCGGAGCCTCGAGACCCTGTCCCGGCTCGCCGAGAAGCTGTCCGAGAACGACGCCAACCTCGTCGTGGACGCGGAAACCGCCGGCCAGCTGCTCGCCGTCACCCCGCGCACGGCGCGGCGGCTACTGCACATCCTGGTCGGGGAGGGCCTCGCCTGGCCGCTTCCGCCGAACCGGACGCCGCAGCCGGGCAGGCCCCGCCAGTTCTACCGGCTGGTGGTGGAGCAGCTCGAGCAGCGGCGGCGCGACGAGCCCGGACGGCGAGCCGCCCGCTAACGGCCGCCGTTCCGGGTCTGGCTTCGCTACGTGCCGCGGGGCCGCACCTGGGCCTCGGTGCTGATCCGGGTATCCGGCGACCGTGACGGGCTGCCCTGGCGGCTGGCCGGCGGCCGGGGCGGGGGCAGCCGCTGAGCCGCATCAGTGGCGGCGCGGGTAACCCTTCGCGACCGCCAGGAACACGTCGTTCGCTTCGCGGTCGCCGATCGACACCCGAGCGCCCTCACCGCTGAACGGCCGCACGCTCACGCCCTCGCGGTCGCAGGCCGCGGCGAAGTCATCGGTGTCGTCGCCCAGGCGCAGCCAGACGAAGTTCGCCTCGGTCGGCGGCACGATCCAGCCCTGGGCCAGCAGCTCGCCCCGGACCCGGTCCCGCTCGCTCACCACGGCGTCCACGCGCTCGAGCAACTCGGGCTCGGCCTCGAGCGAGGCCACGGCGGCGGCCTGCGCCAGAGCGTTCACGGTGAACGTCAGCATGGTCTTGCGGATGGCGGCCGCAACCGGCTCGTGCCCGATCAGGAAACCGACCCGCAGCCCGGCCAGCCCGTAAGCCTTGGAGAACGTCCGCAGCACGGCCAGGTTGGGCCGGCCGCGGTACAGGTCCAGCCCGTCGGGCACTCGTTCGTCGGTGACGTACTGGATGTAAGCCTCGTCGAGCACGACCAGGCAGTCTCCGGGGACGCGATCGAGGAAGCTCTCGAGCTCGGCCCGGTGCACCACGGTCCCGGTCGGGTTGTTCGGATTGCAGACAAAGACCAGGCGCGTGCGCTCGGTGATCGCATCCGCCATCGCGCCCAGGTCGTGCGTCTCGTCGTGCAGAGGCACCCGCACCGACGTCACACCGGCCAGGTCCGAAAGATACGGATACGCCTCGAACGAGCGCCACCCGTAGACGACCTCTGCGCCCGGCTCGCCCACGGCCTCGAGCAGCTGCTGGGCAACACCGACCGACCCGCAGCCGACGGCCACGTGCGCTGGCGGGACCCCGAAGCGCTCGGCGATCGCGTCGGTAAGCTCGGCCGCGCCATTGTCGGGATACCTGTTGACGTTGCCGGCGGCCTCGGCGATCACCTTGACGACAGAGGGCAGCGGGCCGAACGGCGACTCGTTGGACGAGAGCTTGAACGCACGGCCGGGTGGCCCCGACGGGGCCTTGCCCGGCTTGTAGGGCGCGAACTGGTCGAGAATCGGCCGGAATCGCGGCGACTGTGCGGACACCGTTGTCCTCTCGCCTAGGGGACGCCGTGCTCCCAGCGTAGCCGCCGAGGTCAGCGGCTGGGCTCGGGCGGCTGCGGGACAGGACGGCGGGCTGCGGTGCCCGATATTCCGAGGTCGCCGCATTTCGCGGGCGGCGCAAATGGGTGCAGCCACTCTAGGACACCGTGTTTTCATGACCCCCGAGATGGGGTCATGAAAACACGGGCCGACCCGCATACGATTTTGAACCGCTCCGCAACACGAATGAGCCGAGGGCGGGTATCTCCGTATCCCCGAAGCTACCGGGAGGGGGGGTTCCCGGGCATGGGGTAGGGAGGGAGGTGCCCGTCCTCGACGGCTCGATAGTACAGCTCTATTTTCGTCGGCGCCGCCCGGCCGGCCCTGGCGTACTTCAGTCGCACCCTGCCGACATACTGCTTGACGGTCTCCTCGCTGAGAGCCATTCTCCTGGCCACAGACTTCATCGGCATGCCAGTGGCATAAAGGCGCAGCGCACGCGTTTCCTGAGGGCTGAGGACCGGCCGGTCCGGGGCGTCATCGGCGGCCAGGATGTACGCCAGGCGCGGTGAGATCCAGTCCGTCCCGGCGGCGACCGCCTTGATGGCCGCCCGCACCTGGGAGGTCTCCTCGGACTTCAGCACGTAGCCAAGGGCCCCGGCACGAATGGCGGCCAGAACGGCAGGCGGCCGGTCGGAAGCGGCGAGGACGAGGACCGCGGGCCCGGCCGCCCGGATCGCGGCGATGTTGCGGTCAACGGCCGTGCCATCGCCCAGGTCGAGATCGAGCAGTACCACGTGCGCGTGCCTGCCCGGCCCGGCGAGCAGGGCGTCCACCGTGGCCGCCACGGCGATAACCCGGATGCCGCTCTCCGCTGCCGTGACCCAGCCGGTCACGGCGTCGAGCACGATGGGATGATCGTCCACGGCCGCGACGTCGATGGCACCGGACACGCAGCGCTCCCTTCGTGGTGCCCATTATGGGGACGCGGCGGCTGACGGCTCGTTCCGCCACCGGACTTCCAGGCATCCCGGGCCGGCGTCGTTGACGTCAAGGGTGGCACTCCACTGCGCCGCGGCCGGCACACGCCGGCGCAGCGCGCTCAGGTCGGGAGCGGCCGGCGGCGCCCGGTCGAAGGCCACGTACAGCTCAACGTCCTCGTCGGCCGCCAGCACGGTCAGCAGCACTGGGTTGCGCACGGGGTGCGGCGGAAGAGCGGTCAGCGTGCTGTCCACCGCCTCGAGGGCGGCCGCCGCGACCTCGGGCACCGGGCGGCGCGGTTCACCGACCACCC
>JASHQP010000408.1 GCA_030039095.1 Streptosporangiaceae bacterium | reverse complement strand
GCCCGTGCCTCCGTGCGCCTGTGGTGCTCAGCTGCCTGCGGCCGCACTGCGCAGCCGGGCGGCCGGAACCCGGACCAGGAGCCGGAAGCCCTTTCCGCCCTGGCCCTCTCCGGAGCTGATCTCCGCCCCCGCGGCGCGCGCCCGCTCGGTCAGCCCGGACAGGCCGGACCCATGGTCCTCGCCGGGTCGTGGTTCCGGATCCAGGCCCGGGCCGACCCCGTCGTCGGCGATCTCGGCGCTCACCTCGTCCGCCGTGACGCTGATGGTGATCGTCACGCTGCGCGCGCCCGAGTGCCTGACGACGTTCGTGGCGCCCTCGCGCACCGTCCATGCCAGCAGCGCGTCGGTGGCCGGGGGCAGCCCGAGCGACGTGGGCGCGTGCACCTCGCAGTCCATCCCGGCGGCGGCCAGCATGTGGCGCGCGGCGGCGAGTTCGGCGGCCAGCCGCGGCTGGCGGTAGCTCGTCACCGCGGCGCGAACCTCACCGAGCGACCGCCGGGCCACGCGCTCCAGGTCGGCGACCTCGCGGGCAGCGCGCTCCGGGTCGGCGTCGAGCAGCCGCCCTGCGAGCTCGGCCTTCAGGGTGATCAGCGACAGGCTGTGCCCGAGCAGGTCGTGCAAGTCGCGCGCGATCCGCAGCCGCTCGTCCGCGACCGCCATCCGGGCAAGCTCGGCCCTGGTATCCCGTAGTTTGCTGACGAGGTCGACGCGGCGGGCAGCGCTGTAGGCCAGGCACGCCGCCAGCGGCGGAGCGATAAAGGCCAGCGTGTTGCTGGAGTTCAGCATCCCCTCGGTCAGGTAGACGGCGAGGCCGGCCGCGGTGCAGAACGCGGCGCCCAGCGCTACGAGGCGTACCGTGGGAACGCTTCTGCCGATGGCGGCGCTCGCGATCACGAGCGCGCTGACCCAGTTCGAGCCGCTCGTGCCGCCCACGGCGAGGATGGCGACGGAGAGCCCGACGGCACCGGCCAGCGCGGGCCATGGCACCTGACGTGGTGCCATCGGAATCGGGAAGATGAGCCGGTCGGTGAGCAGCATCATGGCGGCCGTCGCGGCGGCGAGGAAGGTGAGTCTCCCGGCGCCGAGCGAGTGCGGGCCCGAATACAGCTGACGGGACCAGAACGGGAGGGTCAGGTACAGCAGGACCATGGCCCGGACCCAGCGGCGGCGGTTGCGGGACCACCGCTCGCCCTGCCGGTCCAGGTCGTCGACGTAGGGCGATCCGGCCACCGCCACGCTGGGCTCGGCACCGTTCATGTCAACATCATGCCTTCCGAAGCGAATCCGGGTCGGGTGGCGGCTGGCCGGGGAAGCACGGCCGGATCAGGCGGCGGTGCTCTCCTGGCGCCAGCGCCATGCCGCTATCGCGCCGAGCCCGATCGTCCAGGCGGCGAGCACGGCCACGTGGGACATTCCCAGCGGCCGGCCGGCCGCGGCGTTCCAGCCGAGCTGAGCGAGGTGATAGCTGGGCAGCAGCTTGCCCACCGTTTGCATGCCGCTGGGCAGGCTGGACCAGCTGATGAAGATCCCGCCGAGGAACGCCAGCACCAGCAGGGTGATCATTTGCGCCACCTGGGCGGTCTGGCTGTCGAACATCAGCCCGATGACCAGGCCCGCCGCGCAGAACGGGATCGTGCCTGCCACGATGATCACTGCGAGCAGGCCCAGCCTGCCAGCGGCCAGGTGCACGTGGCCGTAGGTGAGGGCCAGGACGACGAGCACCGCCAGCCCGGGAATGATCATCAGGACCGACTGCACGAGCTTGGCGGCGAACCATCCCCGGGTGCCGATGGGCGAGATCCGCAGCTGCCGCATCCAGCCGTTGTGCCGCTCCCTGGCCAGCTGGGGGCCGCTGGCAAACATCGCCGAGCCCATGCCCGAGTACACGGCCATGGACACGAGCAGCAGCGTCGCGACCGTCAGGCCCTGCGCCATGCCGTGCTGCTTCGCGTAGATCAGGTAGAGCAGAACCGGGAACGCGATCAGCATGATGAGGAACCGGACGTTACGCAGCGTCCGCACGATCTCGAACCGCAGAAAGGCAATCATCGGTCAGCCCACCCTGGTCATGTCGGAGGAGTTGGTTGCGGGAACGGCCGCGGTGCCGTCGCTCGTGAGCGCGATCAGGGCCTCTTCCAGGCCGCCGCCGCCGACCTCGAGTCCCCGGATCGGCCGGCCGAGCGCGTACAGCGCGGGCAGGGTGGCGTCGGCGTCGCCGGACCGGATCGTCACGGCGTCGCCGCTCGCCACCACGTCGCTGACGCCCGGCAGCCGGAGCAGCGCCGAGGTGTCGGGCGCCGGCGTGCGCAGCCGGATGATCCGCGCCGAGGTGTAGGCCTTGATCTGCGACGGAGTGCCGTCCGCCATGATCCGTCCGTGGCTGACCACGATGATCCGGCTCGCGTTGGCGTCGGCTTCATCGAGGTAGTGGGTGGCGAACAGGACCGTCGTGCCCTGCTCGGCGATCGTCTGCACGGACTGCCAGAAGCTGCGGCGCGCCTCTACGTCGAGGGCCGCCGTCGGCTCGTCGAGAAAGAGCAGGTCCGGCCGGCCGGCAAGCGCCAGCGCAAAGCGCACCCGCTGGGTCTGGCCGCCGGACAGCTGCTCCACGCGCCGGTCGGCGATGTCGGTGAGGCCGGCCAGCCGGAGCAGATCGGCCTGGCTGCGCCTGCCCCGGTAGAGCTGGCGGAACAGGGCGATCAGCTCGGAGACCTTCGCGCCGTCGGGCAGGCCGCCGGTCTGCACCATCCCGCCGATCTTCCCGGCGGCGACCGCGGCGGCCGGGGACATCCCCAGCACCCGCACGTCGCCCGAGGTCGGCTTGCGCAGGCCGAGCATGGTGTCGATGGCCGTGGACTTCCCGGCCCCGTTGGGCCCGAGCAGCGCGACCGTCGCACCGCGCGGGATCTCGAAACTTACGTGGTCGAGCGCGGTAACCCGGCCGTTGTAGACCTTTGTGACGTCGCGGAACACGACGGCGGGGCTCGCCTGCGGGCTGTCTGTCTTCATGACAGCAACGCTAGGTGCCCGTCCGGCGGCCGCCCTGTGCCCAGGATCACGAACCGGGCATGACATCTGTCATGCCCGGTTCGCCGCTCGTCTGCTGCGCGGTCAGGACGCGGAAGAACCGCGCCCGTTGACCGACTCCTCCTCGGCCGGTGCGGCGGCCGAGCCGTTGCCCTGAGCCGGGGTGGTGCTGCCGCCCGGGACCTGGTCCTCGCTGCCGAAGCTGGAGAAGTCCGGCTTGCGCCGGAGCACGACGGCGGCGACCGCGCTGCCGGCCGCGGCGAGCATCGCGAGACCAGCCAGCACCCGCGGCCAGCGCTTGCGCCGCTGCGGGGAGGGATCGAGCCGGCTCGCGGCCTCGACGAGCGCGGAGGAGATCGTCGGCGCGATCTTCTCCGAGATCGCCGGGGCGATCCTCTCGCGCACGGCGACGCCTGCCTGCTCCACGTGCGGTGCGGCCCAGCTGCGCGCGTCCTGCACCCTCGGCGTGGCCCACGCGATGGCGTCCTCGGCGCTCTGCCGCGCTGCGATGCCGGCGCTCTTTGCCGTCTGGCTGGCGCTGCGGGCCATCACCGGCACCTGCGAAGCGGTATCGAGCGCGCGCTGTTTCGCGGCTGCGCCCGTATTTTTCCTGGTCATAAGGGACATCGAACCTCCAAGAGTCTTTCCCGCCTGACACACTTCCCCCGGGTGCGCAGGTCAACCGTTATCGGCTGGATCGTCGGCGGGCCGGGGGCTGCGCGGAGGCCTGACCGGTTCACTCACAGCGGCCGGAGCAATAGTCTGGCCATGCGAGGATGCTTTCCATGACTAACACGCTCACCGCGACGCTGCGGACCAGCCAGGGAACTGTCGTCGTCCGGCTGTTCCCCGACCATGCGCCGAAGACCGTGCGGAATTTCGCCGAGCTCGCCGAGGGCTCACGCGAGTGGACCGACCCGCGGACCCGCCAGGCCACCACGGGCAAGCTCTACGACGGCACCGTCTTCCACCGCGTGATCCCCCAGTTCATGATCCAGGGCGGAGACCCGCTCGGCACGGGGACCGGCGGCCCGGGCTACAAGTTCGCCGACGAGATCCATCCCGACCTCAGGTTCGACCGGCCGTACCTGCTGGCCATGGCGAATGCCGGCCCGGGCACGAACGGCTCGCAGTTCTTCATCACGGTCGTGCCAACGCCCCACCTGAACGGCAAGCACACGATCTTCGGTGAGGTCATCGACGGCGCTGACGTCGTCGACCGGATCAGCAAGGTGCAGACCGGCCGGAACGATCGTCCGGTGCAGGATGTGGTGCTCGAATCGGTCTCGATCGAGGGGCCGTCGGGCGCCGGGGAAACAGCGGGATAGGGGACTGGCGGTGGCCACCCCCCCAGGCTCACCAGCGGACCAGGGCACGAGCGTACCTACCTGCTACCGGCATCAGGGCAGGGAAACCTACGTGTCCTGTGTCCGGTGCGGCCGGCCCGCCTGCCCGGACTGCCTCCGGTCCGCCGCGGTCGGCCAGCAGTGCGTTGACTGCGTGCGGGAGGGAAACCGTGGCGCCCGCAGTCCGGGCGCGGTGTTCGGCGGCCGGCCGGCCGCCGGCGCCGTGGTCACCTGGGCCCTGGTCGCCATCAACGTGCTGCTCTACCTCGTGGAGCTGGCGCACCCGAGCATCGCGAACGACTGGGCGATGCTCGGGCGGGCCGAGATCGTGCCCGGCGGCCCGCTGCAGGGCGTGTCACAGGGGCAGTGGTACCGGCTGCTGACCTCCGCGTTCCTGCCGCCGCCCGGCCTGAGCGGCCTCGGCCCGCTGGACATCGCGTTCAACATGTGGGCGCTGATCCTCGTCGGCCCGGCGCTCGAGCGGCTGCTCGGCCATATGCGCTATCTCACCGTCTACCTGGTCAGCGCCATCGGCGGCTCGGTGATGTTCTACCTGATCGGCCCCCCGAACGTGGAGGCGCTCGGCGCCTCAGGTGCGATCTTCGGCCTGTTCGGCGCCTGGTTCGTGGTGGCGAGGCGGCTGCGCCTGGACAGCAGGTGGATCGTCACCGTCGTGGTGCTGAACCTGGTGATCGGTTTTGTGGTGCCCGGCATCGCCTGGCAGGCACACGTGGGCGGGATCCTGGCCGGCGGGCTGCTGACCGCCGCGTACGCCTACGCGCCGCGCACCAACCGGGCGCTGATCCAGGGCGGTGCGACCATCGTGGTGCTGGCGATCCTGGTCCTGGCGCTCCTCGCGCGCAACCACGAACTCGCCGCGACGGCGCTCAGCTAGCCAGCCAGCAGGCTTATGCACAGCCTGTGGATGACGGTGTGTACCGAATCACCGCGATGTGATTCGGCGGGTCAGCGCCACTTGGTGGACAGCCCCACCCCGGCGATGATGAAACCGAAACCGATGACCAGGTTCCAGTCGCCCATCGGGCTCTGCACCGGCGTGCTGCCCCCGGTGATGTAGAACAGCGCGATCCAGGCCAGGCCCAGCAGCAGGCAGCCCAGCATTGCCGGGACCAGCCAGCGCGGGCTGGCCTTGGACTTGGATGTCCTCGGCGGCGGTGTGTAGACCGCCTTCGTTCTAACGCGTGACTTGGGCACTGCGGAATCCTCCTGGGAAAATTCTAAAGCCTGGATTCGCCGAGGCGGTCGGGCTCGGCGACGAGGATGGCGACGGCGACGGGCTCGTCGACGGGCTCGGCGAGGATGTCTGCTGCGCCGCCACGAAGATCGTCACCGTGGAGCCCGTCGGCTGCGTGCCGCTGCTCGGGTTCTGCTCGAACACGTTCCCCGGCGTCGACCCGGCCGGTCCCTGCACGGTCTTGGTCACCACGCTGAATCCGGCTCCGGCCAGGATCTGCTGGGCCGTGGCCACCGGGTCGCCAATCACCGACGGCACCTGGGTGCCGCCACCGGAGACGTAGATCGTGATCAGGGCGCCCTTGCTCACCGCGGTGCCGCCCTTCGGGCTCTGGCTGACCACCTGGCCCTGCGGCGCTGTGGAGTTCGGCTGCGATTTCTCGCTCACCTGGAATCCCGCGTTCTCCAGCTGGCTCGTGGCCGCGTTCTCGTTCTCGCCGACCACGTTCGGCACCTTCACCGAAGCAGGGCCGGCCGACACGAACAGCTTGACGGTGGCGTTCTTGGCCAGCTTGGTACCGAACGGCGGGCTGGTGCTGATCACGTTGCCCTTGTGCACGCTGCTCGAGGCCTTGTCCACGACCGAAGGCACGAGGCCCGCCTGCACGATCTCCTTCTGGGCCTGCGCCTGGGTTTCGCCGACGACGTTCGGCACCGCGATGTTGCCACCGCTGCTCGAGACGTAGTTGAAGCCCCAGATCAGCCCCGCGATGACGGCCACGGCCGCTAGGGCGGCCACGATCCACGGCCACTTCTTCCTGCCGCCGGGCCGGTCATCCTCCGGCCCGTAGTCGTACGGCGGGATCGCGCTGGTCGGCCCGGCCATCTGGGTCTGCTGCCCCATCCGCCGGGTGCCCTGGTACGAGTCGAACCGGGTCGGCGCGGCGACCGGCATGCCCTGAAGCGCGCGCTGGATGTCGTTGCGCATCTCCCCGGCCGACTGGTAGCGGTCCCCAGGGTCCTTGGCCATGGCCTTGAGCACGATCGAGTCCGCCCACGGCGGGATCTCCGGGTCCACCCGCGACGGCGGGACCGGGTTCTCCCGCACGTGCTGGTAGGCGATCGCCACCGGCGAGTCGCCGGTGAACGGCGGCCGGCCGGTCAGCAGCTCGTAGAGCAGGCATCCGGTGGAGTACAGGTCGCTGCGGGCATCCACGCGCTCGCCCCGGGCCTGCTCCGGCGACAGGTACTGCGCGGTGCCGATGACCTGCGCCGTCTGCGTCATCGTGGCCTGCGCGTCGCTGACCGCCCTGGCGATGCCGAAGTCCATCACCTTGACGTCGCCGGTCCTGGTCAGCATCACGTTGCCGGGCTTGATGTCCCGGTGCACGATGCCGTTGCGGTGGCTGTAGTCCAGCGCGCGCAGCACCCCGTCGGTGATCTCGAGCGCCCGCTCCGGCAGCAGCCGCCGGTCGTCTCGCAGCAGGTCCCGCAGCGTCCTGCCGTCGACGTACTCCATCACGATGTAGGGAACCGGGGTGTGGCCGACCATGTCTTCCCCGGTGTCGTACACCGCCACGATGCTCGGGTGGTTGAGCGACGCGGCGGACTGGGCCTCGCGCCGGAACCTGGCCTGGAAGGTCTGGTCGCGTGCCAGGTCGTCGCGGAGCGTCTTCACCGCGACGATGCGATCGAGACGGATGTCGCGGGCGCGGTAGACCTCGGCCATGCCGCCGCGCCCGACGACCCCGTCGAGTTCGTACCGGCCGCCGAGAAGCCTCGGCTGAGTCATGTCTCGCACTTTGCGTTACCGCCCTGCGTAGATTTCTGTCTGAATCCGACCGGGCAATGAACCTTTTCGTCCGGCGACGTCGCGCTCAGGGTATGCGGCCAGTCATGGGGATGAAAGAGGCTCATCAGTGCACCCCCAGGTAAGCTTCGATGATCTTGACAGCGATCGGTGCCGCGGCATCGGCGCCGAAGCCGCCGCCCTTGACGATGACCCCGACCGCTATCTGCGGGTTGCTGGCGGGCGCGTAGCAGGTGAACACCGCGTCGTCGAGGCCCGCGCCGCTGACGGTGTTCTCCGCGGTGCCGGTCTTGCCCGCGATGACCAGGCTGCCCACGGCGGGCGGCCCGGCGGTCTGGTAGGCGGTGCCGTCGGGGTTCTGGGTCACCTGAACCATCATCGAGCCGACGTCGCTGGCCACCTGCGAGGTGACCGCCTGTGACAGCACCGACGGGGTGGTGGTGGCGATCGTCGTCAGGTCCGGGCCCTGCACCGACTGCATCAGGTACGGCTTCATGATCGTGCCATGGTTGGCGATCGCCGCGGCGTCCATGGCTTCCTGCAGCGCGGTCACCTGGTCGTCGAACTGGCCGATCGAGGACATCGCGGTGAACGACGGGTCGGTGATCTTCGGGATCACACTCGGCGATACCTGCATCGGGATCGTCAGGCTCGAGTCGTTCCAGCCGAACTTGTTCGCGTAGCTCCGCAGCGTGGGGCCGCCGACCTTTATGCCCATGTTCGCGAACGCGGTGTTGCAGGACAGCAGGAACGCTTGGATGACCTGGGGATGACCGCCGAAGCAGTCCTCATCGGCGTCGTTGTTGAGCAGGTTGCCGTTGGGCAGCCTGAGCGGCTGCGGGGCGGCGATCGTCGCCTGCGGGCCCGCCACCTTGCCTGTCGAGAACCCCGCTGAGCTAGTAATGATCTTGAACGAGGAGCCGGGCGGGTAGGTCTGGTTGATGGCCCGGTTCAGCAGCGGCTGCGACGGGTCGGCCAGCAGCCGCTTGTCGACCTTGTTGAGCTTCGTGCCGTCGAGCGTGGTGAGCAGATTCGGGTCGTACGACGGGTCGGAGGCCATGGCCAGGATCGCGCCGGTACGCGGGTTGAGCGCGACGACCCCCGCCTGGTGCCCGCCGTCGTCCAGCAGTGCCTGGTACGCCGCCCGCTGCGCCTTGGGGCTGACCGTGAGGTTGACCGTGGCTCCCTGCTTGGGCTTGCCGGACAGCAGGCTGATCAGGTTCTGCACCTGCAGCCCGGGCGCCGTGCCGTTCAGGTACTTGCTGTAGGCGGCCTCCACCCCGGTCGCGCCGTAGATCGAGTCGTATCCGGTGATCGGCGCGTACATGGCGCCATCCGGGTAGTGCCGCTGGTAGATGGTGTTGCCCGAGGTGCTCCCCTTGCTCGGGAGCGACTCGGCGATCGTCAGCGGCCCGCCGGTGCCGGCGGCGATGATCGAGCCGCGCTGGTAGGCGAACTGCTGATCGAACGTGCGGGCGTTGCCGGGCTTGCCCGCCAGGCTGCTGGACTCGAACGCCTGCACGTAGTTCACGTTGATCAGCAGCAGCCCGAACATGACCAGGCAGGCCAGGGACAGCCGGAACAGCGCGCGGTTCATCCGGCCCGCACCACCTGCGTCATGCCCTCGTCCTGAATCGGCTGCGGGGCCGGCCGCCGCGCGGTGTCACTGACCCGCATGAGCAGCGCGACAAGAGCCCACGTCGTCAGCAGCGAGGAACCGCCCTGGGAAAGGAACGGCGTGGTGATGCCGGTCAGCGGGATCAGCCTGGTCACGCCCCCCACGATGATGAAGACCTGCAGCGCGATCGCGAACGCCAGGCCGCCGGCCAGCAGCTTGGAGAACGGGTCGCGGACAGCGACCGCCGCCCGCAGGCCGCGCTGCACCATCAGCCCGAAGATCAGCAGCATGGCCATCAGGCCGGTCAGGCCCAGCTCCTCGCCGAACGCGGTCATGATGAAGTCGCTCTGCACCAGCGGGGTGAAGTACGGCTGGCCGTGCCCGAGCCCGGTGCCGAGGATCCCGCCGAAGCCCATCCCGTACAGCCCCTGCACAAGCTGGTACGAGGACACGCAGTGCGCCGCGGGGGTGGGGTTGCAGAAAACGTTGGCCGCCGTGAACGGGTGCAGCCACTCGGTGAACCGCGCGCCGACGTGGCTGAAGACCTTGCTGGCGGCGTACGCGCCGACCATGAACAGCAGGATGCCGATCAGCAGCCACGACGTGCGCTGGGTGGCGATGTACATCATCGCGACGAACATGCCGAAGAACAGCGCCGAGGTCCCGATGTCGCTCTCGAAGACCAGCAGCAGCAGGCTGACGCCCCAGGCGATCAGCACCGGGCCCAGGTCCCGGGCCCGGGGCAGGTCGATGCCCAGGAACCTGCGGCCGGCCAGCGCCAGCACGTCACGCTTGGCGACCAGGTAGCCGGCGAAGAACACGGCAAGCGCGAGCTCGGCGAACTGCTCCGGCTGGATCGTGAAGCCGCCGATGCCGATCTGGATCTTGGCACCGGTTCCGGGGACCTCCGCGTTCGGCATACCGGGAACTGCCGGGAGGGCGAGCAGGATCAGGCCGACGGCGCCGAGGGTGTAGGTGTAGCGCTGCAGCACCCTCACCTCGCGGATGAAGAACAGCACCGCGATGAACGCGGCGACGCCGAGCGCACTGAACATCACTTGCGAGGCCGTGGTCGACGAGCTGATCGTGCTGATCTGATTTCCGGGGTTGCCGCTGCGTCCCGATTCCTGCAGCCGGTAGATCATCACGATGCCGAGGCCGTTGAGCAGCGCGGCCAGCGGGAGCATCAGCGGGTCGGCCCACGGCGCGAGCCACCTGACGGCGAAGTGCGCGACGAGCATGATCGCCGCGAACGCGAGCCCGTACTCGGCCAGGCCAGCGGGGATCTTCCCGTTCAGGCCAAACCCGACATTGGCGTATGCGAACAGCACAACGGCAACGGCGAACGCGAGCATGAGCAGCTCGGTCCGGCGCCGGCCGCGCGGCATCGCCACGGCCGCCCCGGCAGATGGCCGCGCTGCGGGCTGGCTCGAGATAGCCGTCACCCGGCCGTCCCTTGCGGGGTGCAGCCCTTGGGCGTCGTCGGCGCCGGCTTGTACGGCGGCGTCGTGGTCACTGTCTTTTTGCCGACCTTCTTGGTCGTCGGCTTGGGCTTGTGCGTGAGCCAGTCGGCGTAGGCGGCGTCGTAGGTGTTGCAGGTGATCGTCTGGCGGATGCTGGCGACGGTCTTCCGGGCGTCGGTCAGGCTGCCCGGGGCCGTCGCGCTCACGACCGCCGGCTTGTCGGTCGCGGGAACCTGGGAGAGCTTGATGCCGGTCCTGGAGTACACGCTGGACAGGCTCATCCCGAGCACCTTCTGGTTGACGCCGCGGTAGATGATCACCTGCGTGCCGTCGGTGCCGACGTAGTACTGGCTCTGGGTGTAACGCCATCCGGCGTATCCGCCGCCGACGATGACGATCACCAGGATGATCAGGATCGTGGTGACGACCGGCCAGCGCCGCCGCGGCGCCCGGTGGCTGACGGCGTCCGAGACGTGTTGCGCTTCCGGCTCGGCGCGGCTGGCTGGCTGGCCGTCCACGGCTGGCGCGACGGGCTTGGCGACCGCCGTGATGCCGGTGGCCGGTGACCCGCCGTGGGTCAGCAGGTGGGCGCGTCCCGCCGGGCTGTCGATGTGCGGCCGGGGCTGGCTGTCGCCGCTCGACACCGCGCCGACCACCATGGAGCCCTGCTCGGTCAGCGGCTCGGCACCGCTGTCCACCACGTCGGCGACGATGCAGGTGATGTTGTCGGGGCCGCCGCCGTTGTTGGCGAGCCTGATGAACTCGCGCACGGCGTCGTCCCGGTCTGTATCGGTCAGCAGAACCTCGCGCAGCGTGGTCTCGCTGACCACGTCGGAAAGCCCGTCCGAGCACAGCAGGAATCTGTCCCCGGCCTTGGCCTCGATCAGCCTCAGGTCGGGCTCGGCCTCGGTGCCGCTCTGCAGCGCGCGCATCACCAGCGACCGCTGCGGGTGGATCGCGGCCTGAGCCGGGCTGAGCCTGCCGTCGTCCACCAGTGACTGGACGAGCGTGTGATCGCGCGTGATCTGGCGGAGTTCGCCGTCGCGAAGCTGGTAGGCGCGAGAGTCGCCGATATGGCAGATCGCGATCGTGCCGTTGGACCAGAGCAGGGCGGTCACGGTCGTGCCCATGCCCTCGACCGACGGGTCCTCGATGCTCATCTCGTGCAGCGTGTTGTTGGCCTGCGCGACAGCGGCGGCGAGCGCCTCGAGCATCTGGTCCTGGGGAAGTTCGGTGTCCAGGCGCGCGAGAGCGGAAATCGCTACCGAGCTGGCGACCTCGCCGGCGGCATGCCCGCCCATGCCGTCGGCGATCGCGAGCAGGTTCGGGCCCGCGTACGCCGAGTCCTCGTTTCCCTCGCGGAGGAGCCCGACGTCCGAGCGGACCGCATAGCGGAGTGCAAGTGTCATCTGCGCAATTCCAGGACGGTCTTACCAATTCGGATCGGCACGCCGACAGGCACTGGAGTCGGCTGCGTCACCTTCTGACGGTCGAGGTAGGTGCCGTTCGTTGAGCCGAGGTCCTCGACAATCCACTGACCATCCTGGGGAAACAGCCGGGCATGCCGGGTCGAAGCGTAGTCATCATTCAGCACCAGTGTGGCATCATTCGCGCGGCCGATGGTGATCTGCTGATCAGTCAGGCCAAGGCTCGTGCCCGCCAGCGCACCCGCCGTGACGAAGAGCTGCTGCGGGGCCGCTCGCTGGGCCCGGGAACGCTGCGGACGGGGGGGTCTGGCGGGCTGGGGCACCCGGGGGCGCGCCTGACGCTGCTGTCTGCGCGCCTGCCTGCGGGACGAAACCGAAGAAGCAGCGTTGCCGAACAGGTCGGTGCGGACCACGCCCACCGCTGCGATCACGAACAGCCACAGGACCGCGAGAAACGCGAGCCTGATAAGCGTGAGCGTGAGCGCGGTCATGGGGTCATGCCTTTGCTGCCCTCTGCTGGTTGGTAGCTTCCGGGGCCGCCGCGTCCTGGGGGCTCCGTCCGCCGTTCGGGGTTGTACCGCCACCGGTGCGGTCGCGGCGTCAGGGGTCGTCAGTACACACCGTCCCTGCGGAAGACGAGGGTCGTCCGGCCCAGCGTGACTCGCGTGCCATCGGCCAGGGTGACGCGGCGCACCGGCTGGCCGTTGACGAAGGTGCCGTTGGTGGAGCCGAGGTCCACGAGCACGACCTCGTTGTCCTCGACGCGCAGCTCGGCGTGGTGGCGCGAGACACCGGGATCGACCAGGCGCAGGTCGCAGTCGGTGCCGCGGCCGAGAATGGTCAGCGGCGCGCTCAGCTCGTAGGTGCGCTGCGTGTTGCCGTCCGAGCCGGGTTCCGGCCCGGACACCAGTAGCCGCGGGTTGCCGGCGAACCCGCCGGCCGGGCGCGGAAGGTCACTGGCGGGCCTGCGGATCTCGCCGTCCTCGACGGTGGTGCCGCGGATCACACCGGACCGGATCCGGAACGTGCCCGTGGTGAGGTCGGGCACGCCCTCGAAGCGCATCCGGACCGGGCCGACGAAGGAGTAGCCCTGCTCACGTGCGTGCTCACGGGCGAGCGTGGAGAGCTCGATGCCGAGGCTGTCCGCGTAGACCTCGAGCCGCTCGTTGTCCGTCTCGGCCAGTTCCACAACGAAGTCGTTGGGAACCAGGGTCCTGCCCTGCGCCACGATCGCGGCGCGGTCATCCATCTCGCGCTGCACGGCACTGGCGATCTCCACCGGCTGCAGCTCCGATTTGAACGCCCGCGCGAAGGCACCCTCGACCATCCCCTCGAGCCTGTTCTCAAAGCGCTGCAGAACTCCCACCGGGCACCCCCTCTCCCTCCTCGCGTCTGCTCGCATCCGATCGTATCGGCGCAACGGCATTGCTTGCGGACGTGCTAACCTGACTCACTGCCCAGGGCGGGTGGCGGAACGGCAGACGCGCACGGTTCAGGTCCGTGTGTCCGAAAGGACGTGAGGGTTCAAATCCCTCCTCGCCCACTTCGTTACTGGCTGCTCCTCCTGACCCCTTCCAGTTCGCTGGCCGCAGCTTAGGCGCACTGCGAGGTTCTTGCCACCGGACCGGTAATGACCCGGCATAACTGACCGGTGACAGCGGGGTCGCTGATCAGGAGGGACTGGCTCCGGCCGACTCGGCTCGCAGCGCGACTCCGGCCGCGGCCAGGCGGTCGGAGCAGGGGGCCGGACCAGGCAGAATCGGATTCGTGCCAGAACTACCCGAGGTCCAGGCGCTCGCCGACGACCTGCGAGAGCGGGCCGCGGGCCGCGTCGTCGACCGCGCCGACATAGCCGAGATCTCCGTGCTGAAGACGTACGATCCGCCGCTGAGCGCTCTGCGTTGCCAGACCATCACCGGGACGCAGCGTTACGGCAAGTTCCTGGATCTGGTGACCGGGCCGGAGCAGCTCCACCTGATCGTCCACCTGGCCCGGGCAGGCTGGCTGCGGTGGCGGGACAGCCTGCCCGAGCAGCCGCCCCGGCCCGGCAAGGGCCCGCTGGCGTTCCGGCTCCGCTTCACCGACGGCACCGGGTTCGACCTGACCGAGGCGGGAACGCGCAAGCGGCTCGCCGTCTACCTGGTGACCGACCCGGCGGCGGTACCCGGCATCGCCTCGCTCGGGCCGGACCCGCTGGACCCGGCGTTCACGCCCGAGGCACTCGCCGCGATCCTCGCCGCCCGCAGGACGCAGATCAAGGGCGTGCTGCGGGACCAGTCGGTGATCGCCGGCATCGGCAATGCCTACTCGGACGAGGTGCTGCACGCGGCCAGGATGTCGCCGTTCCGGCTGGCCGCGAGCCTCAGCCCGGACGAGGTGACCGAGCTGCACGCGGTGATCGTCGGCACGCTGCGCGACGCGATCGCCAGGTCGGAGGGGCTTGCGGCCAGCGACCTGAAGAAGGAGAAGAAAGCGGGCCTGCGGGTGCACGGACGGGCCGGGCAGCAGTGCCCGGAGTGCGGCGACACCATACGCGAGGTGTCGTTCGCCGACTCGGCGCTGCAGTACTGCCCGACCTGCCAGACCGGCGGCAAGCCGCTGGCCGACCGCCGGATGTCCCGCCTGCTCAGGTAGAGAAGTCAGTTGAAGATCTGCCCGACCTCGTTCCACTTGGCCAGATCGCAGCCGCCCGGGGTGAATTTGGCGTCGACGTGCCTGCCGTAGTACGTCCCCTCGATGACCGCGCTCTTGGTGCCGACCCGGATCATCGGGCACATCATGCCCTTGGGCGGCGCCGCGAACGGGTTCTTGGCCTTGGCCAGGACCGCGCAGGCGGCCGCCGGGTCCGGGTGGGTGCCGCCCGCCGGGTCGCACTTCAGTGTCCAGTGCTTCGCCGGTGCACCCGGCGTGGTGCTGACGGTGATGTCCAGCGACACCTTGGGGGCTGGCGCGCTGGCCGCGCCGCTCGACGGGGCCGGCTTGCTGCCGCACGCGGTGGCAGCGGCGGCGCAGACGACGGCGATCAGAAGGCAGCGGGCGCCATTCCGCATCCTGAGCAAGTCTCGCTTCATGCCCATTGGACGCGTGCCCGGCCCGCTCGGTTCCGCGGCGCTGCGCGGCCCGGCCGCGGTCGGCCGCAGCCGGTGCAGCCGCCTGGTGCGCCGCTGGATGCGCCGATAATGGGGCGCGCTAGCGGGTTGCCACTGAAAATCACGGGTTTTCGCTGACCATGCATTGCCATCCGGTGGGATCATGAATCGTGGCCCTTAGGCTGTCGGTGACGAGCGGCCGCGACCGGGAGCGGATTGACGCTACCGCGCGCGCGGTTATCGAGTGTTCCGCCGACGCGATCATCGCTTTCGGCACAGACCGGACCGTCACGTTGTGGAACCCGGCCGCGGAGCGCATGTTCGGCTGGAAGGCGTCCGAGGTCGTCGGCTTGGACCTGGCGTTCATCCCCGAGGAGCTTAAGGCCGAGAACAACGCGGTGCTCGAGCACGTGGCGGCCGGCGGCCAGGTCTCGTTCGCCACCCGCAGGCTGCGCAAGGACGGCGCGCTGCTCGACCTGCGCATCGACACCAGCGTCCTGGTCAGCGCCACGGGCGAGCCGGCCGGCTGGGTCAGCGTCTGCCATCAGACCGCGGGCGACGAGGCAGTCAAGCACTACATGGCCGAGCGAGCCCGGGTGGTGCGGCGGCTCGGTGACGTGGTCGCCGACATGAACGCGCAGCTGGAGCTGTCGGCCGTGCTGGACCGGATCGCGGCCAGCCTCCGCGAGCTGACCAGAGCCGATGCCGGGGGGTTCGTGCTCATCGAGGACGACCGGCTGCGGCTGGTCAGCGTCGACGGGCTGCCGACCCGGCTCCGCGGCCGCACCGCCGACCTGGCATCGAGCACGGTCGGGGAGCTGATGCGGTCCGGCAAGACCGTGATGATGGCCACCGCCGACTCGGGCCGGTTCGACGACCTCATCTGGTCCGCGCTGCCGGGGCTGCACACGATCACGCTGAGTCTCTCGCACGTGGGGGACCGCCCGTACGGCGCGCTGTACGCGCTGTACTCCCGGCAGAAGGTCGGCCACGTCGAGCTGGAGCTGCTCGAGCTGCTGGCCGGGCATGCCAGCGTGGCGCTGTCCAACGCCACGGCCTACGAGGAGGTCGTCAGGCAGCGGGCGCACGAGCGCGCGGTGATCGACGCCAGCGCGGACGGTATCGCGGTCCTCGACGGGGACGGCCTGGTGCGGCAGTGGAACCCGGCCGCGCACGTGCTGACCGGCGTGCCGGCCGAGCGGGCCAGGGGCAAGCCGCCGCCGTTCCCGCTGCCGGACCCGGGGGCAAAGCTGACCTACAAGCTGGACAGCGGCCGCTGGCTGGACGTGCTGTGCACCGGTCTGGAGGGCCGCGACGAGCAGGTCCTGGACTTCCGCGACGTCACGGCTTCCAAGGAGCTCGAGGAGGCCAAGGACCTGTTCCTGGCCACGACGAGCCACGAGCTGCGCACCCCGATCACCGTGGTGCAGGGGTTCGCGAGCACGCTCGCCAGCCGGTGGGAGAAGCTCACCGACGCGGACCGCCGCAGCGCGGTGCAGACGATCGCCGACCGGGCGGGCGCACTGGCCAGGCTGGTGGAGCAGCTGCTGCTCGGCTCCCGGGCCGGCGCTGACCAGCTGCAGGTGAACAACGGGCCGTTCGACCTGGGCGGCCTGCTGCGCGGCGCCGCGGTCGCGTTCCGCCCGCTGTCCGACAAGCACACGCTCACGGTCGAGGTCCCCGACCAGCTGCCAAAGGCCATCGGCGACCCGACCGCGACCGACATCATCGTCGGGGAGCTGCTCGAGAACGCCTACAAGTACTCACCCGACGGCGGCACGGTGACCGTACGCGCCAAGAAGGACGGGGACAAGATCCAGGTTCTGATCGAGGACGAGGGGGTCGGTATCCCGGCCGCCGACCGTGAGCGGATCTTTGAACGGTTCGTGCAGGGCGAGGCTGGCGACCGCCGCCGGTTCGGCGGCATCGGCCTCGGCCTGTACATCGTGCGTCAGCTCGCCAGGGAGCAGGGCGGTGAGGTCGTGGCCGAGGAGGCCAAGGGCGGCGGCACGATCATGCGACTAGAGCTGCGCCTGGCCGCCAAGGAGGACCAGGAGGAGGCTGCCGCGGCGCCGGCCGACAAGACCGGCAAGGCAGCGAAGGTCGGGTAGGTTCAGGTTCGGGCCGACAGGGGTCCAGGTCTGACCCGGCGGGGGTCCAGGTCTGACCCGGCGCGGGCTCAGGTCCGGGCCGCGGCTCAGGTTTTCGCTGGCACCCGGGCGTGGATGCGCTTCCCGGTTACCGGGTCGCGCTCGACCGGGGTGCCGCCCGAGGCCGCGATGTAGCGGTCGATGATCTCGATGACGTCCTCGCCCTGGGTGACGATCTTGCCGCGCTCCATCCAGATCACCCGGTTGCAGGTCTGCTCGACCTCTTCGAGGTTGTGCGCGACCAGGAACACCGTGCCCGCGTCCTTGCGCAGCTCCTGGATTCTCGCGTGGCTCTTGACCCGGAACTCCGCGTCCCCGGTGGCCAGCGCCTCGTCGACGAGCAGAATGTCCTGGCTCTTGGAGGCCGCGATCGCGAAGCGGAGCCGTGAGCCCATGCCGGTGGAGTAGGCCTTCATCGGCAGGTCGATGAAGTCGCCCACCCCGGAGAAGTCCGTGATGGCCGGGTACTTTTCCTTGGCCTCCTTCTTGGTCATCCCCATGGCCAGGCAGCCGAGGACCACGTTGCGCTCGCCGGTGAGGTCGTCGAGCAGCGCGGCGTTCACCCCGAGCAGCGCGGCCTCACCATCGGTGTAGACGTTGCCAGCCTCCGCGGGCAGCAGCCCGGCCACGGCCCGCAGCAGCGTGCTCTTGCCGGAGCCGTTCCGGCCGATGACCCCCACAGCGTCGCCGCGGTAGGCCACGAACGAGACCCCGCGGATCGCGTGCACCTCGCGGATCGAGCCCCGGGTCTTGCGGCCCAGGATCCGCAGCAGCGCGGTGGCTGCCGTGCCCTTGTCGCCGCCCGCGCCAAACACGCGGTAGACGACGTGCAGGTCGTCAACGACCACCATCGGCTTACCCGCGTCCATAGTGCGCCTCCGCTCGCCAGAAGAAGTAGAACCCGATCGCCATCGCGAGCACCGCCCAGGCTATCGCGTAGAACCAGTAGTGATTTGGGTCGGTGATCGGGCGGCAGTAGGCGCTCCAGTCGAGGTAGGGAGAAGCCTTGAAGTGCTTCCAGGTGGCGCATTTCAGCGCGTTGTACGGCTGGGCGCCCGGCTGGCTCTGCCGCTGCGTCGCCATCATGGCTTCGCGCATCAGCGTGATGTAGATCGCCGCGGGGTTGATCTGCAGGATCGCGACGTACCTGGGCGAGATGTCCAGGGTGCTGATGTTGTACAGGACACCGGACATGTACATCAAGGTGCGCGTCAGGAACGGCAGGAGCTGGCTGAAGTCGTTGACGTTCGCCCCCAGCCGCGCCGTCATCAGGCCGACGCCGACGCAGAAGATCGTCTGCAGCAGCAGCACCGGGATCGCCAGCAGCCAGTACCAGGTGATCGGCTCGCCGGTGCACACCAGGATGACGGCCAGCACCACCATGGACAGCACCATCTGCTCGAACTCGATCATCACGTAGGCGAGCGGGAGCGCGGCGCGGGGGAAGCGCAGCGCCCGGATCAGGGGCAGGCTCTCGGTGACCACGGTGGACGGGGCGATGAGCGCCCGCGAGGTGAAGTTGAAGACGAACACCCCAGTAACCAGGAATCCCAGGTAGTCGGGGATACCGCGGCTTACGTGCAGCAGCACGCCGAAGACCAGGAAGTAGACGCCCGCGTTGAGCAGCGGGGTGAGTATCTGCCACAGCTGGCCGAGCCTGGCCTCGGTGTACATGGCGATGTTGCGCGCGGTGGCGAACGCCATGATGAAATGCCGACGCAGCCAGAGGTCCTTGATGTAGCGGCTGATCGGCGGGCGCTCAGCGGCCACCCGCAGGCCATGCGCGTGCGCGAACTCGGCCAGCGGCCCTTCCGGCAGCTCGGCCGTGATCAGCCCGGACTCCGAGAACTCGTCACCAGCCTGCAGCTGGCCCGGCGCGCTCAGCCGCCTGTCGTTGCTCACGCAGTGTCTCCTGTTTGCCGGAGCGGCGCCTGGCGGCACCGCTTTGCCTCGCCCCCTGCCGCGTCTGCCCCCCGCGCCGGCGCGTAATCCGCGCCACATCTGAAGCGCTCGCGTGAGCGCGCCGGTGAGTTGTACGGAGCAACTGTCACGCGGCGACTGTACCACCGACTGAGTTGTGCGGTACAACTGTTGTTGTGAGCGACGCACTCGACGACGCCGAACTGGGGCAGCTGCTCGCTCAGCTGCTGCGCCTGGTGAGCCCGGCTCCCGGGGACGGGACGGTCGGTGTCCCCGCCCCCAATGCGGCTGCGCCCAGCAACGGCGCGGCGGTCGCGGCCGGCGCCGCTCGCGCTGACCGACGGCCGGGCCACGCAAGCTTGCCGTCTGCTGACGGCCGCCCGGGGGATGCCGCCGGCGGCGCAGGCCCGGCTGCCGGCGTGCCGCAGCTGTCGAGTTCTGAGGCGCGCGCGCTGATCGAGCTGGTCAAGGCGCGCGGCATCGCCCAGGGCGAGCTGGCCAGCCTGCTCGGCCTGGAGAAGAGCACGGTGAGCCGGCTGGCCGCCGGGCTGGAGCGGAAGGGCTGGATCCGCCGCGGCCGCGACGAGGGCAACCAGCGGTACGTGCGCCTCTACCTGACCGCGGATGGCGGGGCCGTGGCCGCCAGGCTGTGGAACGCCTGGCATTCCCGGCAGACGAGGATCCTCGGCGCGCTTACCGCCGAGGAGCGGGAGGGCCTGTCGGCTGGCCTGCGTGGCCTGGTGCGCGGCCTGGCCGCGGAGGGCCTGCTCGGCGACGGCCCGGCGGCTCGCTGACGGCCCGGCGGCCGGCTGGCTGCGGTGCTGCGTGACGGGCAACCTTGTCAGCCGGCCGGCCGGTACACGGCGGCGCCGTCGGCGCGGTAGTCGAGCCGGAAGCCGGTGTCGGTCAGGTACTTGGCGATCAGCGGGTTGCTGGTCCAGACCAGTACCCAGCCGATGCGCATGTGGCGGGCGTCCCGCGCCGCGGCCGCCAGCTGGGCGGGCGTAGCCCGCACGACGACCGGCGCGCCCTCGATGTAGTTCGAGGAACTGACGAGCAGCGTGTAGAACGGGTGCTTCTTGATCGCGCGGATCGTTGCGGCCGGCACCCAGGAGGTGTAGGAGACCGCGCGCCGGTGCCCGTCGCTGGTGGCCAGGATCAGGGACTGAGCGGCGAACTGCCCGCCATACAGCGGAATCCCGCCACGTAGGCCGAACGGAGCATCAACCACGATCGAATCCGAGTGGTCGGCGGCGATCGGGCGGTCGAGGGCAGGCATCGACGTCCGCATCACGCCGACGTTCGTGCCGCCCGCCCAGCCCGCCTCGAACACGGCAAGCGCGGCCACGACGACGACCGCGACGCGGGCGTGGCGCCACACCCACTCCACTGCGGCGCCGGCCAGAAGCGCGGCGCCGACGAGCCCGAGGATGGCGAACCTGTCGGCTTCCCTCAGGTCCGACAGCAACGGGATGCGCATGACCCACGTGTAGGGCATGATCAGCGATACCCGCTGCGCATACCACCGTTCCAGGAACGGCAGGCGCGGTTTGTGGCCGATCCAGAGCACGGCGCCGAGGGCGAGCCAGGAACACCCAACCCACAGCGCGGCCAGCTTCCAGGCGCTGCCGCGCCGCCAGGCGGCGACCAGCCCGCAC
This sequence comes from Streptosporangiaceae bacterium, assembly GCA_030039095.1. The sequence continues at coordinate 5,405 of JASHQP010000408.1, read as the reverse complement.
AGCGCGAGCACGGTGAGCACCACGCCGTACATCGGCATTGCCTCGCCGATGCGCCCGTCGCTGTTCGCCGCCGCGTTGGCCAGGCCGGTCAGCCCGTAGGCGGCCACCCGCTGCGTGGGGTTGAAGAGGTCGAAGAGCCCGACGCCGTAGGTCTTGCCGGTGACCGCCAGCGTGCGCCCGTTGACCGACGCACCGCCGCCGGAGGCCTGCGTGATCATGGCGACCAGCTGCGGGCTCGCGATGATCGCCGCGGCCGCCGCGCCCCATGCCAGCGCGCGCAGCCGGTCCGCCCTCGGGTGGCGGACCAGCCACGGCAGCAGCGCCGCCGCGGCCAGCAGTATAGCCATCACCGCCGACTCCTGGTTGACCAGCAGGCTCGCGCCGAGCACCGCGCCCAGGATCACGCCCTGGCGGACCCCGGGCCGACGGCGCAGCCGGACCACGGCCTCCAGCGTCATCGGCAGGAACAGGGTGCCGAGCGCGATGTTCAGGTGCATCCAGTCCTGCCACGCCAGCATCGAGGACAGGCCGAACAGCGCTGCGGCGGCGATCGCCCCCGGCTCGGCCAGCCACAGCCGGGCCGCCCGGTACATCAGATAGCAGGTCAGGCCGGGCACCAGGGCCGTCAGCACGTCGAACGAGGCGCTGGGGCCGAAGGCCAGGGTCACTGGCGTCATGACCAGGCCGGCCAGCGGCATCGTGGTGTCGAACCCCAGCTGGATGCCGACCGGGGCGGCCATGTGGTTGGTGTAGAAGGGGTTGGCCAGGTGGACGACCTGGTGCGCCGTCCACCACAGATCCCAGACGTAGCCCGAGGTGTCGCGGGTTTCCGGCAGCAGGTGACGCCACAGGTACGTGGTGCGTGGCCAGGTCAGCGCGATCCCGGCGGCCAGGTATATCGCCAGCAGCGCCAGGTGCCGCACACGGGAGCGCGAGCTCGCAGCCCCTGGCCCGGCGGAGTCCTCGCGCCCGGCGGAGTCCTCGCGCCCGGCGGTGTCTGCGGCGGCGTCGTCATCCACAGGCCTGGACTCGGCAGCATCCAGTTCTCCTGGCCTGCTGCGGCCTGCACGGTTCATGGGTTCACCTGTCCAGCGCCTGCCGGAGTTTGGGCAGATCGCTGCAGAGACGATGGGTTATGGCGTGGTCGTGCGCCTCACGGATCGGGCCAGCGCCAATGGCTGTCAGCACCGCGGAGTTGCCCATGATATCGGCTGAACGTGCGCTACGAGGCGCCCGCAGCCCGGACCGCCCGCACTGGGCCGGCACTCGGCGGCCGCTTCCGGTTTCCGGCCCTGCTGGGATGGGCATTCCGGTCGCAATGGCTCCTTTCGCCGGGCGTCGTGGCCGGGGGTCGAGCATCGTCCTCCTGCCCGCCACGCCCGCAAGCGTAGCCGTCGCGCGGCGGCGGCTAGCCGCTGACCTGATCGCGGCGGGCATCTTCGACGCCGTCATACGTGACGTGGCCCTCGTGATCAGCGAGCTGCTCAGCAACGCGATCCGCCACGCGCAGTCGCTCCCGGGCTCCCGGCTGCAGGTCACCTGGAACGTCGCCACGGAGTCGGTGGAGGTCGCGGTCAGCGACGGGGGGAGTCCGACCAGGCCCCGCCAGACGAAGGCGTCCCTGTCGGCGCTTGGCGGGCGCGGCCTTGGCATCGTCGAGCACCTGTCGCGCACCTGGGGAGTTCGCAGCGGCAGCTTCGGGCTGACGGTCTGGGCGGTCATACCGGCGCCGCCAGCCGCGAGGGCCGCGCCGATCCTTACCCATAGTGACTAGTTGTTAACGCAAAAGCACTGCGCATGCGTAATCGGCGCCGGAATGGTGATACTCCTTCCAGGGGCGCTGGGGGGCGCTCAGCGGCCGCGCGGGGGGCGTGGCGGCACAGCCGGGGGGAATCGTGGCCCACGCGCACGGCGCCGATGGCGAGGTTGGCCGGCTTCGGACGGTGCTGGTCCATCGCCCAGGCCTAGAGCTGCGCAGAATCACCCCGCGCCATGCGGACCGGCTGCTTTACCATACGCTGCCGTGGGCAAGCCGCGCCCAGCAGGAACACGACGCGCTGGCCAGTGTGCTGCGCGAGCGCGGTGTCGAGGTCCTGTACGTGACCGAACTGCTGCAGGATGCGCTCGAGTACCAGCCTGCCAGGGACGAGGCGATCGCCTCGGTGCTCTCCGGCGCGGCACTCGGCGATGAGCTCCGGGCGCAGCTCCGCGACCACCTCGACCACCTTGACCCCGAGGCGCTGGCCCGGGTCCTGATCGCGGGTCTGACCCCGGAAGAGCTCACGATCGGCCGCGGTGTGGTCTTCGAACTGCTCGACCGGCATGACTTCATCGTCGATCCGCTGCCCAACCTCACCTTCATCCGCGACTCCAGCGTCTGGGTCGGTGACCGGGTCGCGGTCACCTGCCTGTCCGCGGATGGTCGGCAGCGCGAGTCCGAGCTCATCGGCGTGATCTACGCGCACCATCCGAGGTTCGCCGGCACCAAGTGCCTCTACGGTCCGGGGCTCGAGCGGGTAACCGGCGGGGATGTGCTGCTGCTCGCGCCCAGCGTGATCGCTGTGGGCGTGGGCCAGCGGACCACGGCGGCGGGCGCCGAGCGCCTTGCGCGGCGGGTATTCGACGCCGGCCTCGCGCACACCGTGCTGGCCGTGCCGCTGGAACCGCTCGGGCCGGGCGCGCACCTGGACACGCTCTGCACCATGGTCGATGTGGATACCGTCGTCATGTATCCCCGGCACGCCTTCACGCTGACCGCGCACACCATCACCGCGTGCGCGGACGGCATGCGCGTCTCGCGGCCGCAGCCGTTCCTCGAGGCGGCGGCGCAAGCCATGGGAATCGACCGGCTCAACGTCATCGAGACCGGCATGGACCCGCTGGCCGCGCCGCGGCAGCAATGGGATGACGGGGGCAACGCTCTGGCGATCGACCGCAGGGTCGTGATCAGCCACGAGCGGAACACCCAGACCAATGACCGGCTCGAAGCAGCCGGGCTCGAAGTGATTCGGGTGCCTGCCAGCGAACTAGGCAGCAGCCGCGGCGGGCCCAGGTGCATGGCCTGCCCGGTGGCGAGGGATCCGGCGGCATCACCGGACGCTGGAGTGACCGCCGTGCAGTTCACCCGACCGGGCGTGTTCATGCCGCACGAGGCAGTGACCCAGCCGCTCCGGAGGGTCGAGCCGCTCGGGCGGCTGACGCCGGCCGGCTAGAACTCGCCGCCCCGCCGGCGCCGCCCCGACCAGCGGCCCACCTTGAACATCGCGAAGGCCGCGATCGCGACCAGCACGATGAAGAAGGCGTAGAAGAAAAGCACGTGGACGATCGCGAGGACGAACATGATCGCGATGACCGCAACCACGAGCCCGAGGATGCCCAGCAGCAGTTTGCCCATGGTTCTAAGGTACGGCTAATCCGCGCTGGCGGCACACCGGAGGGTGTCCCCGCCCCCCGCCCAGGGCCGCTAGGCCGTCTCTGGGCCGCCGGGCAGCAGGTGGCCGGACAGCACCTCGTCCAGGATGCGGAACGTCGGGCAGGGCCACCGCCACATGCAGCTCCCGCAGCGGTGAAACGCGCCGGCCGCGTCGCTGGTGATCGCGCTGACCTCCTGCGGCTGATGCAGCTCGGCGAGCCGCAGCCCCAGCTCGGTGAATCTCAGCAGCTCCTCGCGCGCGTTCGCGAGGAACGTCAGGTCCTGAGCCGTGAACTTGGCCGTGACCGGGACGAAGCCCTCCCGGTTGAGCAACTGCTGGTAGTGGCTGCTGCTGTTGAGCCAGGACGCTGCGCCCTGCGCGCGCAGCAGCAGGCCCTCCAGGTACTGCCGCAGCGTCTCGGTCCGCTCGTCAGGCACCGGGGCCTGGGGCGCCGGAACGGGCCGCCCGGTGCCGACCCGCCTGCCGCCACCCCGGCGAGGCTGACCTGGCTGAGTGTGCATCCGAACTGCTCCGGCCCCCGTGCGCTGAGTGTAAACATCAAGCTTGGCGCATATCTGCGGCGTGGGAAAGCGAGTTGGACATGTGCGGCAATGTTCCATCTGGCCGGCGGTGCCTTGGAGCGGGTAAGGTGCCGCACGTGGAGCTTAAGGTCTCGACTAGGTCACAGGGCAGTCGCACCATCATGTCGCTGGGCGGCGAGATCGATCTTTACACCGCACCCCGGCTGCACGGGGAGCTGGTCTCCCTGCTGTCGGGAGACAGTCCGGTGCAGGTCATCGTCGACATGTCGGGGGTCGAGTTCTGCGATTCAACCGGGATGAACGTCCTGCTTGCCGCGCACCGGAAGGCACGCGAGCAGGGTGGCGACCTCGAGCTGGCTGCTCCGCGCCCGGCGATCAGGAAGATCCTGCAGGTGACCGGTCTGGAGAGCGTGTTCACCGTGCTCGACGACCCGGCGGCGGTGGCCGGGCAGTAGCCGTTCGCCACCCCCCGACTCGCTAGGATCGCAGCCATGGTGCCGCCGAGCGGCGATGTCGCCGTCGTGATCCCGGCCAGGAACGAGTCCGATCGCATCGCCGCGACCGTGCGGGCGGCGGCAGGGCTGCCCGGAGTCGACATCGTGATCGTGGTGGATGACGGCTCGACCGACGGCACCGGGGCGGCAGCCCGGGACGCCGGCGCGTCGGTGATGCGGCACGCGCGCAACCGGGGCAAGGCCGCCGCGATGGAGACCGGTGCCGAGGCCGTCCGGCTGCTCGAGGACGGTGAGCACCGCGACAGCGCCCGCCACCTGCTGTTCCTGGACGGTGACCTGGCCGAGACGGCTGCCGGGGCGGCTCCGCTCGCCGAGCCGGTGCGGGCCGGCCAGGCGGACATGACGATCGCGGTGTTCAGCACCCGGGTGAAGCAGGGCGGCCACGGTTTTGTCGTCGGCCTGTCCGGTTCCGGGATCATGCGCGCGACCGGATGGCGCCCGGCCCAGCCGCTGAACGGGCAGCGCTGCCTGACCCGCGCAGCGTTCGAGGCGGCGCGCCCGCTCGCGCCGGGATTCGGCGTGGAGACTGGGCTCACGATCGACCTGCTCCGCAACGGCATGCGGATCGAGGAGGTCGAGGTTCCGCTGGCGCACCGCGCGACCGGTGGCGACTGGCGGTCCCAGACGCACCGGGCCCGCCAGTTCGTCGACGTGGGGCGCGCGCTGGCGGCGCGGTGGCAGGCTCTGCGCCGCCCGGCGAGTTAGCGCCGCCCGGCTGTGGGCCAGCGCCGCCCGGCTGGGCTAGGGAGGGGCGGGTGGGCTAGGGCGGGGCGGGAGGGCTAGAGGTAGGGCCCGGAGCCGCGCTGCTGCTGGGAGTCGTCGCCCCCTGCACCGGGCATCTGCCCCGGCACCATCTGCCCGGGCACCATTCCCGGCGGCAGCGCCCGCCGCATCTGTTCGAGCTGCGCCCGCGCGGCCATCTGCTGCGCGAACAA
>JASHQP010000407.1 GCA_030039095.1 Streptosporangiaceae bacterium | reverse complement strand
CAACGGGCAGATCCGGGCGCTCGGCGCCGGGCACGCGGGCCCGGCCCCGTCAGCGAGTGATCCGCTGGCGACGGGATGACTCGCAGCCCGCGGCGCCTGCGGCAACCTGCGCCGCCCAGACGAACGGCCGCCGGGTTCCAGACCGCACCGGGCGGCCGTTCCTTTGGGCTGCCAGATTCTGGCCAGCGCAGACGGATAATGACGGATAATGATGACTCTTCGGGGCTGGTGACTACCGCGCGGCACTCGCGCTCGCCGGATCCTCCCACCTGGACTCCGACCGCGAGGATGACCACGCAGCCGCCGACGAGCGTCGCGATGTTCGGCGTCTCGGACAGCGCGATCCAGGTCCACAACGGGCCGAGCACAACTTCCAGCAGAAAGATCATCGCCATCTCCGACGACGGGATGAACCGTGCCGCCGAGATGAAAAAGATCGCTCCGAGCCCGATCTGGCCACACCCGAGCAGGGCGAGCCATCCGACGTCGGCCCAGGAGACGCGGCCGAACTGCGCGAACGGCGCGAACACGATGACGACCAGGAGCTGCGCGAGGGCCATGGCTGGCGCCATGGACACGCCGCGGTACCGGCGGGCGACGACGATGACGAGGGCGAACGCGATGCCGGTCAGCAGCGACAGGCCGTCGCCGAGTACCGGGCCGCCGCCCGGGGCGCCCACCATCACGATGACACCGGCGAGCGCCGCGAGCATCGCGCCCGCGGTGCGCCAGCCGATCCGCTCTCCCAGGACAACCACCCCGAGCCCGGCGGCGACCAGGGGAGCGATGGACTGCAGGATCAGAACGTGGGCGACCGAGGCGTAGTTCAGCGCGACGATGAACGCGGAGTTGGCCACGGCCATCGACCCCGCGGCCAGCAGAGCGCCGCGCCCGGTCACCGACGCCAGGGCCCTGGGCTGCGTGCACGCGGCGTAGCCGGCGAGGACGACGAATCCGAAGACGCCGCGCCCCGCGACCTGGGTCGCCGCGTTCACGTGCAGCTGCCGCTGCAGGATGCCGGCGGTGGACCAGGCCACGGCCGCCAGCACCGCATAGATCACCCCGAGCCGGCGATCGCTCATTCGCCAGCGCCGCGGGACCGTCTGGCGTTCGCTCGGCAGCACATCATTGCTGGTGTACTTGACAATCTCGCGGACAGCAAGGAACCGGCTGCGGGCGTCACCGTGCGGGCGGCGTTCCGCCGAGCCGGCCGTCGGCTCTTATCGCCTGTGCGGCCAGGATGCCGGCACCGAGGAGGCCGGGAACTCCGGGGTGCACGCCGCCACCGCCGAGGTAGAAACCCGGTACCGGTGTTCGCGTGTCTGCGCACAGCTGGTGCGGCCGGTGGTCCAGCGCCTGCCCAGGGGTGAGCATGCCCTGGCGGACGGTGCCGGCGCCCGTGGTCGCGAACCGCCGGCTGAGGTCACCGGGGGCGTCGGCGAACTGGGCGATCAGCTGCGCGTCGCGCAGGGCCGGGAACTCACCGGCCAGGAATCGCCAGCATTCCGCGCGGTAGTGGCGCCGATGCCGTTCCCACGGGCCGTCCGGGTGGCTGCGCGGGGCGAAGGTCTCGAAACGCAGCGTGTGCAGCGGGCCGTAGGGGCCCGGCGATGCCTGGAGCGGATCGTGTGCCGTGGTGACGCTGAGCACGCCGGCCGGCCGCTGCGGCAGGCGCCCGCTGCGCACCGCCGCCAGGTGATCGTCGAGATCCTGGACGGAATGGAAGCCGACCAGCCGCATGTAGGGCTCGCTGCCGTGCCGGGAGACGGGCGGCTCCCCGACGATCCCGAAGTGCGCGGTGAAGCAAGCCAGGTCGTCGAACGCCCAGTCGCGGGCTGTCGCGGCGAGCTCGGCCGGGACGAGCGAGGGATCGAGCAGCCGGGTGAACGTGGTCCGCGGGTCCAGGGTAGAGATCACGTTCCGCGCGCTGACCTGCCATCCATCGGCCAGGGACAGCTGGAAGCCCCGTCCGGACGGCCGCACGTTTGTTACCGGGGCCGACACGTGGCAGGCGGCCCCGGACCGTGCCGCCAGGCGGAACAGGGCATTCGGCAGGCTCTTCGAGCCTCCGGCGACGAGTGAGGGGGAGAACCATCGTGCGACCGTGAAGCCGCCGACCGCGCCCAGCCGCCCGCCGGCATCGCCGAACCCGCTGGCGGCACACGCGTACCGCAACGCGAGCCGGCCTGCTTCGGTGCCGCAGAGCGCGGCCAGGCCGTCCGGCGTCAGATCGGCCAGGTCGGCCGCGGCTCGCTCGCCGGCCGACCTCCAGCGGGCGGCCAGCGACTGCTCGGGCTCCGGCGCCCGGTACAGGGCGGGGGTGCAGGCGCGGGTGACCGAGGAAAACATCGCCTGCACGGCGTCACCGAGCCCAGCCCCGCCTCGGGCCACCGCAAGCTCACCGCGCTGGGTCATCACTTCCGCGGCCACGAGGGGATCGACGAAGGCCACGCCGTGGTCGGCCAGCCCCAGGTCCGCCACGACCGGGTTGTCCGCGCCGAGCGGAAGGGCCGCCTGCGCCTGGTTGTAGGTGAACGGGGTCGAGTAGTCGTCGGAGGCCATCGTGCCGCCGCGCTCGAACCGCCGCTCGAGCACGACCACGTCCGCGCCCCAGGTCCCGAGCTGGGCGGCTGCGGCAAGGCCATTCGGGCCACCGCCGATGATCGCGACCTCATACTCCCTGGCCATGTCCGCCTCACCGGGCCTGGCTCGGCGTCGCGCCGCGTTCAAGGAGGCGATCCAGGTTGCGGGAGTACCAGTCGAAGGGGCGCGCGGTCCACCACGGCTGATCCCGCACCCCGGCGTCCGCCGCCACCACCTGGGCCGCGTTGTAGCCCGCGGCCATCCAGCTGAGGCCGACCGGCCAGACGCCGTTCGACATGTACAGCCCCGGCACCGGCATCCGGTACGGCATCCGGCCGAGGATCCACTGATCCTCTGTGAAGTCGCCGCCGACCACCTGGCCGAACTTGGCCGAGCGGTTGAGCCGCCAGTTGTCCAGCGGGGTCCAGTCGTAGTAGTCGAGGACGTGCGCGTCCCAGTCCCGCACCAGCTGGCTCATCATCGCGTTCCTGGCCGCCACGAGCTCCTGGCGCAGTGGCCCGTCCCACGCCCGCGGCCCGCCCAGTCCGTGCAGCGCGTACGGGAAGCACTCCTCGGCGCGCAGGATCGTGTGCCCGTCGGGGGAGACGCTGGTGGGGTCGGCCGGGGCGGGATAGGTGAACTCCATGAGCTGGCCCGACGCCTTCCAGGTGTCGTTGCCGAGCATGTCCACCATGTACTGCTTGGTGCCGTCCCAGGAGTCGAACGCCCGGTATACCAGGATCGCCTCGTCGATCAGCGGATCGAAGTCCGACGACGCCCAGGACAGGCGGTCGTCCAGCAGCCATGAGGTCACGTGCGATCCGCGCAGGCCCATCTTCCAGTACCGCATCTTGGCGGCGAGGAGCGGATCGGCGGCCTCCACCACCTGGTGCCCGACCAGGCGCAGCGTCTCCGGCACGCCGGCGTTGCAGATGACCGCGCGCCGGGCGAGCACCTCCCGGCCCGGGTACAGCGACCGCTCCGCCAGCCGGATGCCGGCCGCGCGGCCGCCGTCGACCAGGATTTCCTCGACGGCCGCGGACGTCCACAGCTCCCCGCCGTGGTCGAGGAAGCAGCGGGCAAGGGCGTCGACCTGGACCTCGTTGCCGCCGATGCCGACGCCGGTCGTGTAGTACAGCGCGAATGTGGTGCCGAGGGCTCCCTGCCCGCGGGCGAACGGCGCGCCGTGCTCCCAGAAGGCAACCGGCGTCATCAGGATCTGCCGGCACGCGTCCGTCTGGAACGTGCGCTCGCACAGCTCGGGCCCGGTCATCTCCATCATCTGCTCGACCGGGAAATCCATGGCGTACGCGCACAGCTCGAAGACCCGCTCCAGCTTGCCGGGATCGGGATGCGGCGAGAACGAGCTCAGCTCGTTGAACTCCACCATGGTCTCGTGCACCCGCGACTGGATCTCCAGCATCCGCTGTCCGTCCGCGGCCGAGTGCCGGGCGAAGTTCTCGGCGGTCCTCGCGGGATCCTGGCAGATCAGGCAGTTGGTGCCGTCCCGGTAGGTGGTGGCCAGCACGACCGGCGAGGCGGCGAACCGGAACCCGTAGCGCTCCAGCTCCAGGTCGGCGATCACCGGGGAGTTGCCGGCGAACGACACCCCCACGTGCGGGCTGTCCAGGGTCTGCGGCCAGGTCTCGTGCGTGCAGCAGAACGACCCGATCTCGGCGTTGGCCTCGACGACCAGAACCCGCAGGCCGGCCTTCTGCAGATAGGCCGCCGCCGGGAGCCCGCCCGACAGCCCGCCGCCGATGACGATCACGTCGACGGTTTCGGCGGCCACGGGCATCAGGACCGCCGTCCGAGCAGCGCCACGATGTCGAAGATCAGCGTGGCCGCGGCGATGGAGGTGATCTCGGCGTGGTCATAGGCCGGGGCGACCTCGACCACATCCGCACCGACCAGGTCGAGGCTGGTCAGGCCCCGCAGCACGCGCAGCAGCTCGCGGCTGGTGAGCCCGCCCATCTCGGGGGTCCCGGTGCCCGGCGCGAAGGACGGGTCGAGCACGTCGATGTCGATGGACAGGTAGACCGGCAGGTCGCCGGCGCGCTCGGTGATCGCGTCGATCGCCCCGGCAGCGCCGATCGTGTCGATGTCGCTGGCCCGGATCGTGCGGAAGCCGAACCGCTTGTCGTCGTCGAGGTCGGCGCGGCCGTAAATGGGGCCGCGGATGCCGACGTGGGTCGAGTGCTCCTCGATGAGCAGCCGCTCCTCGAACGCCCGCCGGAAGATCGTTCCGTGCGTGGTCGGCGCGTTGAAGTAGGTGTCCCAGGTGTCCAGGTGCGCGTCGAAGTGCAGCAGCGCCACCGGGCCGTGCTCGCGGACCACCGACCGCAGCATCGGCAGCGCGATCGTGTGGTCGCCGCCCACGCCGATGACCTTCCGGCCGCCGTGCATCAGCTCGCCGGCGTGGTCGGCGATCTGCCGCATCGCGTCGTCGATCGAGAACGGCGTGACCGGCACGTCCCCGGCGTCGACGATCTGGGCCTGGGCGAACGGGGCGCAGTCCAGCTCGACGTGGTGGCCGGGCCGCAGGTGCCGTGACGCCTGCCGGACGGCCATCGGGCCGAATCGCGCGCCCGGGCGGTACGAGGCGCCGTTGTCGAACGGCGCTCCGAGGATCGCGACGTCGTAGTCGGGAACCCGGTCGATCTCGGGCAGCCGGGCGAAGGTTCCGGGGCCCGCGAACCGGGGCACCTTTCTCCCGTCCACCGGGCCCACTGGCCCCACTGGCCCCACCGGCTCCACCGGTTCGCGCGGCTCCGGCTGCGGGGTGTCCTCGGGCATGCGTTCTCCTGTCGTTGAATCGCGTCGGGTCAGGCGCGCGTGCGGGTCACGCCCCCGCTCGGCTGCAGGATCTGGCCGATGACCGCGCTCGATCCCGGCCCGGCCAGGAACGACACGGCGCCCGCGATGTCCTGCGCGCTGGCCAGCCGGCCGACCGGGACCAGGTCGCGGTACCGCTGCCGCATCTCCTCGAGGGAGATGCCCGCGTCGTCGGCGTCCACCTGCAGCTGCTCGGTGTCGATGAACGACGGCGCGATCGCGTTGGCGAGGATGCCCTGCGGCCCCAGCTCCCGGCCCAGGCCCTTGGTCAGCGCGATGAGCCCGGCCTTGGACGCGGCGTAGGCGGTTGCGTTGGGATGGCCGATGACGCCCCATCCGGAACTGATGATCACGATGCGGCCATGGCACCGCGCCCGCATCCCGGGGAGCACCGCCTGGATGAGCCGGAAATGCCCGGACAGGTTGACGTCGATCTGGTGCCACCACCCGGCGGGATCGCAGTCCAGGAACGGGCTCATCGCCATGGCCGCGGCGTTGGCCACCAGGACCGTAACCGGCCCGGCCTGCTCGGCGATGGCCGTGATCATCGCCGGGCCGGCCGCGGGGTCCGCAATGTCCGCGGGCACGGCGATGCCGCCGATCCGGGCGGCCAGCTCGGTCAGCCGGCCGTCATCGGCGATGTCGTTGACCGCCACCGTGAAGCCGTCCGCCGCCAGGCGCAGCGCCGTGGCGTGCCCGAGGCCCTGGGCCGCCCCGGTGACCAGGGCTACTTCACCGGCCGGCACGTCAGATCACCGCCCCAGCGTTGGGCGAGAGCACCTCGCCGCAGTACATCGAGCCCTCCGTGGCCAGGTAGTGCACCGCGCACGCGATCTCCTCCGGGGTCACGAGCCTGCCGAGCGGCAGCGTGGCGAGATAGTCGGGCTTGCGCCACAGCGAGTCCGCCGCCAGCAGCGGCGTGTCGGTCGGGCCCGGGGCCACCGCGTTGACCCGGATGCCGGTCCGCGCGAACTCCATGGCCAGCGACTTGACCAGGCCGAGCACGGCGCCCTTTGCCGCCACATAGTGCAGGTCGGTGGCGCTGCCGCCGAGCGCGAGTTCCGACGAGATCGCCACGATCGTCCCCTCGCCGCGGCTGAGCATGTGCGGCAGCACCGCGGCGCAGCAGTTCACGGTGCCGCCGAGGATCACCGCCAGCATCCGGTCCCACTGCGGGACCGTGATGTCGGCCACGTCGATGCCCTCCTCGTAGTAGCCCGCCGCGCTGACCAGGAGATCGATCCGGCCGAACCGCTGCGCAACCTGATCGACCGCCGCCGCGACGGCGGCCCGGTCGGCCACGTCGGCCTGCAGCGAGAGGTCGGCGCCGGAGGGGTTCAGGTCGATCCCGGCGGTGCGCCAGCCCGTCTGCCGCATCAGGTCGGCGCAGGCCCTGCCGATCCCGCTCGCCGCGCCGCTGACGAGGGCGACCCGGCCGGCCTCGGCGGACGTCACGCCTCCTTCACCTCGGTCTCCGCCAGATCCGGGCCCTGCGCCGCTGCGCCGGGAGAGCCCGGCCGGAAGGACCGCAGGCACATCAGCGCGCCGAGCACACCGAGGATGCCGGTCATGAGCAGGCTCCCCCAGTTGAGGTACCAGTCGGTGCTGACCGTCCTCGGCCACAGCAGGTTGACGATCTCGGCGCTCAGCCAGATCACGGCGATCACCGTGACCACGCCGATCCAGCGGGCACCCCAGGCATCTCCCGTCGGCCGCTGGCCCCGCCATCGCTTGTAGGCGAGCGCAAGGACCGGCATGTAATAGGAGAGGATGAAGCCGAACGCGGAGAACGTCACGAGCAGCGCGAACACCTTCGACGCGCCGGCGAAGATCAGTGCTCCAGCGATGACGATGGTCAGGCCGATCGCGTACCGTGGCAGATTCTCCCGCCCGGACAGCCGGCCCAGCAGCCGGGTTCCGGGCAGCATCCGGTCCCGGGCGCTGGCCCAGATCGCGCGCGTGACGGCGGTCTGCACCGCGATCATGCTCGAGGTGAAGCCGACCGCGAGCGCGACGAGCAGCGTCCGCCCGGCCCCCGACCCGTAGGCGTGCACCAGGGTGGTGGCCACCGGGTTCGTGTCCTTGCCAGAGACCGCCGCGGCCATGTCGGGGATCGCGAGAACGATGCCGAGGCAGGCGACGATGACCAGCACTCCGCCGACCGCCAGCGAGTAGACGACCGCCCGGGGCAGCACCTTGCGCGACTCCTTGACCTCCTCGCCGATCGAGGCGGAGGCCTCGAAGCCGATGAAGGAGTAGGCGATGTAAGCCACCGGCAAAAGGAACGGGCCGATCAGCCAGCTCGCCCCGTGGCCCGTTCCGGCCGCCGAAAAGATGATCGACAGCGGATTGATCCGGTGGAACGCCAGCAACGTGATGCCGATGCCGGCGGATGAGACGAGCTCCGCGGTCAGCGCGATGTAGATGAGGATCTTCAGCAGCCGCCCGCCCAGCAGGTTCGCCGCCGAGCCGAAGAGCAGCACCCCGATGGCCACCAGTTCGACGGTCGTCTGGGAGGGGGCGGCAACCCCGGCCGCGCCGAGAATGTAGGGGGAGGCGGTGATCGGCAGCACCGCGAGGGTCAGGGTGAGCCCCCACATGTACGCCCAGCCGGCGAACCATCCGTACCGCGGGCCGATCAGCTCGCGCGACCAGGCGTAGACGCTGCCCTGCAGCGGCCATTTCGACACCAGGTTCCCGAACACGCAGCACACGAGCAGCTGCCCGATGAGCACGAGGGGAAAAGCCCACAGAAACGCCGGGCCGGCCGCGATCAAGCCGATCGCGAATACCGTGTAGATGCCCACGATCGGCGACAGGTCGGCGAAGGAAAGCGCGAACGCCGAGCGGAACTTGAAGTCCCGGACCGGCCGCCGGTCCAGCTGGTTCTCGGGGATCGAGGTCTCGGTCATGGGTGTCCTCTCATGCCAGCGCGGCGACGTCAGTTTGGCGGGCGGGCAACCCAGGAGGCTTCCGCGGGAATGACAGGCTGCGGGCAGGCCCGTGGCGTCAAGTTCAGTGACGCCGTATGCCTGGCCACCTCGGCGACGGTCGTTATCCACAGCCCATCGAGCGACTTCATGCGCTCTATCAGCTGCTCGAGTGCGGCGGCCCGGGATGGCCGGCCGGACAGGAACGGGTGGCAGCACAGGACGAACGCGGCGCCGAGCCGGTGCATCGCCTCGAGCTCGAGGGTCCACATCTCCAGCGCCTTCGCCGGGCTCTCGATCACGCCCGCGCCGGTCAGGCCCGGCAGGAACGCGTACTGCTCCCAGTCGTCGAGGCCCCATGACACCGGGATCTCGGCCAGTGTGCTGGCTGCCCTCGTCTGGCCGTCTGCCCCGGTGACACCGGGCGGCCCGCTGACCGCGAGAACGTAGGGATAGTCGGAGTCCATCAGGCTGGAGTCGTAACGGAAGCCGCGCTCGGCCAGCAGCCCGGGGGTGTGGAAGTTCATCTCCCACATCGGTGCGCGGTACCCCTCCGGCCGGACGCCCGCCGTGTCCCACAGCGCCCGCAGGCCGAGGTCGATCATGTCCGCCTCGGTCTTTGCGTCCATGCCGATGGTGTTCTCGTGGAAGTAGCTGTGGTGCGCGATTTCGTGGCCGGCCTCGGCGACCGCGCGCACCACGTCCGGGTACCGGTGCGCTGAATACCCGGGGATGAAGAATGTTGCCTTGACCTGATGCCGGTCGAGCAGCGCCAGGATCCGCGGAACCCCCACGAGCGGCCCGTAGGACTGGTGGCTCATCACGGTCATCCGGCTGATCGACGAGATGTCCGCGGTCAGCACCGGCGCCTCGGCGTCCATGTCGAAGGTCAGGCAGGCGGCCGCGGTTACTCCCGCAGGCCAAGCGATCGGGGCGGGCGGTGCCGCGCTGCTCGCCAGGCCGGCGGCCGGCGTGGGTGGTTCGGCGCGGTTCATTGGCGGCTCCGGCGCTGGTCGTTGCCGGTGACGATACGGACCGGCGCGTGGGCGATGCCATCCGACTCGGACGCAAACCTTTTCAAGGCGTTCATACTGCGATATGAGGTGTGCTACGGAAGCGCGCCGGCGACAGGCCATCACGGCGCCCGGTCAGGCCGGCCGCCGCGAGCCGGGCGTGAGGAGCTGGATGTCGATTACGGTCCGTGAACTGCTGCAGCTCCCGCACCTGCGGCTGACGCTGATGGCCGGCGAGGCCGGCCTCGACCGCGAGATCAGCTGGGTGCACACCTCTGATCTGCCCGACCCGTGGAAGTGGCACGGCCCGGCCGAGCTGCTGCTGAGCAACGGGAACAGCCTGTCCGCCGAAGAACCTATCCAGGTCCAGTTCATCGAGCAGCTCGCGGAGACGGGCGCCAGCGGCCTGGGCATCGGGCAGGGAATGTCCGGGCCGCCGCTGACCAGCCGGGCAGTCCGGCGTGCTGACGAGCTGGCTCTGCCGGTCATAGGGGTCCCGTACAGCATGCCGTTCACCGCCGTGGTGCGGGCGGTCGCTCACGCCAACGGGCGGGAAGAAGCCCTGCTGCTCGGGCGGGTGGCCCGGCTGTACGAGCTGCTGCGGACATCGGTCATCGCCGGGCGCCCGGGACCGGAAATGTTCCGGCAGCTGGGTCAGGAACTCGGCGTGCGGCTGTACCTGGTGGACCCCGAGACAGGGCTCTCCCTGTTCGGCGATGCGGAGGACTCGTCGTTCGCCCAGTCCCTGATGGTCAGCTATGCGGCCCACGGCAACGCGATTCCGGGCGTGCTGAAGCTGAGCAGGCCGCACGCCGCGCCCGGGGATCCCGGCGCGCTTGCCGTCGAGGTGCCCGGTGACCAGCCCACCGCGCTGGTGGCCGAGCCGGTTGGCAACCAGCTGCCGAGCCTCGTGCTTCTCCATCACATCGCCACCGGGGGAGCGCTCGAGCTGGCCCAGCTTGCCGCCGTGCAGGAGCGGCAGCGGCGGCAGGGCGCTGACCTGCTGAGCCAGCTGCTCGACCGCCGGATCGATCCATGGGTGGCCGGCCCGCTGATCGCCGACGCCGGCCTGGACCTGGCCATCAGCGTCCTCGCGGTGGCGCGGGCCGGCGACGAGCGGGCCACCCCGGAACTGCATCGCAGGCTGGCGCGCTCGCATGTGCCGCACCTCTTGCTCGTCAGCGACCGCCTGCTCCACGTCGTGCTGCCCGAGGCGGCGGTCGACGGTCAGATCGGCGAGCTGGCGGAGGCCGGGGGCGGCGCCGTGGGCAGCAGCGGCCGGATCACCGCGGCCGCCCGCCTGCCGGATGCGGCGCAGGAGGCGCGGTGGGCGCTCGGAGTGGGGGAGGCGGAGGGGCGGAGCTTCGTTCGTTACGGCGACCCGACCACCCTGCTGCTGCCCCGGAGCGTCACCGAGGCCCAGGCGCTGGTCTCGCGCATCCTCGGCTTGCTCATCGACCACGATGCTGAGCACGGCACCACCTACGTGAACACGCTTCGTGCTGTACTCCGGCACAACCGGTCGTGGCATCTGGCCGCGGCGGAGCTGCACGTCCACAAGCAGACGCTGGGCTACCGCATCCGCAGGATCGAGCAGCTAACTGGGCGCGGGCTGGCCGAGACCGAGCACCTGGCCGAATGGTGGTTCGCTCTGAGGGCCTATGACCTCCTCACCGGCCGGATCCCTCAGGACCACCGATAGGGCCAGCGCTTGCCATAGTCAGGTTATCGGTATATAACGTCGGCATGAGTGAGCGTCCTCTGCACGAGCCGACTTTTCTCATGCTGACGGCGCTGGCGAAGGGACCGCAGCACGGCTACGGGATCATCACCGACGTCGAGCACATCTCCGACGGCCGGGTCAGGCTCCGGGCAGGCACTCTCTACGCCGCGCTGGACCGGGTCGTGGCGGAGGGCCTCGTCGAGGCCGACCGGGACGAGGTGGTGGAAGGCCGGCTGCGGCGGTACTACCGGCTCACCCCGCGCGGCGGCGACCGGCTCGCCGCTGAGGTGGCGCGACTTCAGCACAACGCGGCCGTTGCTGCCGGGCGGCTGGAACGGCGGGGGCGGGCGCTGGGAGGCACGACGTGACGGCCGCGGGCGGGCTCGAGAAGTCCTACCGGCAGCTGCTGCGCAGCTACCCAGCGCTCTACCGGCGCCGGCACGAGGAGGAAATCCTCGGGGTGCTGATGGCTGCTGCCCAGCCCGGTCAGCGCCGGCCCGGCGTCCGTGAATCGGCTGACCTGCTGTGGTCGGCGCTGAAGATCAGGATCCGGATGGCCACGCGGCGCGCGGACAGCCAGCCGTGGGCGGCGGCACTTGCCCTGACCGCGGTGCTGCTTCCACTGCTCATGGTGGCGCTGAAGCTGACCTTCTTCCTGGTTCAGGGCGCGCGTCACGGCTACGGGACGCCCGCCGACATTCTCATCGGCGCGTACGGGCAACCCGGCGCCTACGCCCGCAGCTTCCAGCTCAACTCCTATTCGATCGCGGTGACGAGCAATGTGACGGACGCGCTCACGGCGGGCCCCGTGCCCGCGTTCGTCCTGGCCGCTCTGGCCTGCGCCGGGTGGCGCCGCGCCGCCGCTGCCTTCGCCGCCGTCATCCCGCTTGCCTTCCTGGCGATTTCGCTGACCAGCGGCTACACGCTGCTTGCCGGCCCGCGCGGGGACGTGACCCTGTACGCGTACGGCCTGGAGGCGCTGGTCCTGCTCATGGCGCCAAGCGCCCCCCGGGGATGGCGCGCCCTGCAGTGGCGGCCCCTCGCCCTGCTCGCCGCCGCCACCGTGGCGGCCGGCATCGGCATGAATGGCGGGCTGAGGTCCCTGTTCCCGAGCCGTCCGGTGAATCCTGCCGCGCTCGGCCCCGGCTTTCTCCGGTACCGGCTGGCACACATCCCGCACGGATTCATCGACCGGCTGTTCGGGATCGGGGCGGGCGGATGGGCGGACTGGCTCCTGTACCAGGGCACACTGGCCGCCGTCATCCTGGTCGCGGTGACGATCATGCTGGTGAGCTCCCCCGTCGGCCGCCGGGTCCTCGCCCTGCTCGGATTCCCCTTCGCCCTGGGAGCCGTCATCTACCTGTTCAGCCTGATCAGCCCGCCACTGCCGGGGCCGGCCGGTAATACCCTCAGTGCTGCTCCGGTGCTGCTGACCTTGCTGGCGGCGATGGCGTTCATGCTGGGCCACAGCGATCCCGCCGCCCCGGATGCCCCCAGCCAGTCGGCCACACCCCGAGACAGCTGAGATCGCGCAGTTGGCACCGGTGGCGAAGCGTGGCGCTCAGGAATGCCGGCGGTACGTCAGGCCGCGGTGGGGTTGCTGGCCCGGGCGTGCTCGTCGGTGTGTGCGATGTCGAGCAGCGAGCGCCAGATCAGCACGAGGATGAGGGCTGATCCGGCGAAGGCGAACCAGAACGGCGCGGTGATCCCCCAGAGCGAGGCGATCAGGCCGCCGAGCCCGGACCCGATCACGATGCCGCCCACCACCCCGGTGAGGTACACGCTGCCGACCCGGCCCTGGAACTCGGTGGGCACGGCTCGCTGCCGCACGGTCGTTGACGTCGTTCCCCAGATGAAAGCGTGCGCGCCGAAGATCACGAAGATGATCAGCGCAAACCAGGCCCAGCGGGTCAGCGCGAGCGTGAGGTGGGTCAGCGTCTCGATGATCAGGCCGCCGCGCATGATGACGCCCAGCCGCAAGTGCTGCTCCAGCCAGCGGTAGGACGCGGTGCCCAGCAGGCCGCCGACCGCCATCGCGGTGGTGATGAGGCCGAAGCCCAGCGCACCCATGCCCAGCCGCTCGCGCGCGTACAGCACCAGTACCGACCAGGCGGCGCCGAAGGTGACGTTGAAGGTGAAGATCGTGATCGCCAGCGTCCGCACCGCGGGGTGCGCCCACAGCCAGCGCCACCCTTCGCGCATGTCATCGCGCACCCGCGCATGCCGGTTGCGCGCGCCATGAACCGGGAGCCGTATCCGTGAGATCAGCACCACGCCGGCCAGCACGCATACGCTCTCGCTGATGAACGGCAGCGCCCTCCCGGCGGCGAACAGCGCGGCGCCGATCGGAGGCCCGGCCAGCTGGTTCCACACGATCACGCCCGTGAGGGCACGGGAGTTCGCAAGACCCAGGTCCGGCTTGTCCACGAGCATCGGCAGCAGCGTGGTGGTCGTGGTGTCACCGAAGGCCTCGTTCACCCCGAACAGGAAAAGAGCCGTCAGCACCACCGCGATGTCGACGCGGCGCGTGAGGATCGACGCGGTAAGCAGCAGCAGGATGGCCGCCCGCACCAGCCCGGTGACGATCATGATCGTGCGCCGGTTGAGCCGGTCGGCGGCCACGCCGGCGTACAGGCCGAACAACAGCCACGGCAGCCGCTGCAGCAAGGCGGCCATCGCCACCGCCAGCGGGCTGTGCGTCTCGGACGCGACCAGCAGCGGGCCAGCCGCCAGCGTGATCCCCTCGCCGAGATTCGTCACCCACGAAGAAGCCAGCAGCCAGCGGAAACTGCGGCCAAGACGCGAAGGTGCGATGCGTTCAGCGAGCCAGCGCACTAACGCTGATCCGTCGGGTCACAACGACATCATCGCCTACCGTTACCTTCTGATGAGCAAGTGTGAGTCTGCTCGTTCATTAGGCAGCCTCGGCTTGCGGTGAGGCGGTCCCCGTCTTGCCCGGTGGCTGCCGGTGCGGGGTTGACGTTTCACGGCCTCCTGCGTCGCCTGCTCGCGCGGGTTCGGCCTCACGGGTGGCTCCGCGTCCTGCCACCGGGCCACTCCCGGCGGGGCCCTGTTCGCCCGCCAGCATGAGCTGACGGGCCTCGCCGAGCCGGGCGAGGTTGACTGCGGCGTTGAGGTCACGGTCGATCCTCACGCCGCAGTGGCCGCACATGTAGGTCCGGTCGGCCAGGTTCAGGTTTGGCTTTCGCCTGCCGCAGGCCGAACACAGCTTGCTCGATGGATAGTAACGTCCGGCTTCCACGAGGGTGGAGCCGTACCAGGTGCACTTGTAGCGGAGCATGCGCCGAACCTCGGCGAGGGAGGCGTCGGCGAGGGCGCGGTTCAGGCCGCGCTTGTGCGCGCCGCCAGCCGAGCGCATCCCGGAGGCGTTGACGTGATGCCGGTCAG